>NZ_JAAHIE010000006.1:3493-25993 GCF_010671945.1 Moorena sp. SIO4E2 | reverse complement strand
ACAGGCAGCTCTCAGAAGTTATAGAACAACACAGAGCTGCCCCCCAGGAGGCATTAATAAGCCACCTTAAACCCATTATACGTGGATGGTGTAACTACTACAGAGGAGTCTGTAGTAAAGAAACCTTCAACGATTTAGGATATATGCTCTGGAACAATCTTAAAAGATGGGGATACAGGAGGCATCCCAATAAATCAAGAACTTGGGTAAACAAGAAATACTGGGGAACCAAAGTAGAAAAACCCAAAAACCCATGGGAATCACCTAAGGTAGACAACTGGACATTTACGACTAAAGAAGATAATCATCTTCCTAAACACGCCAAAACAAAAATTATAAGGCACATCAAAGTCAAAGAGGCCAGAAGTCCCTACGATGGAGACCTAATTTACTGGAACACCAGAATGCAAAAACATCCTGAAATGACCACTCAAAAGGGAAGGCTTTTGAAACGGCAAAAAGGGAAATGTACTCATTGTGGTCTCACCTTCAGAGATGGTGATTTATTGGAAAAGCATCACATAATACCACGCGCACTAGGTGGAAATGACCTAGATAAGAATCTAGAGTTAATACACCGACACTGCCACGATATCAAACACGGGACAACAATCAACACTACAGAGTTAGATAAAAACCCGTTCTAGAGGTACCAATGTCAATGGTTCCTATGATGAGGAGCCGTATGATGTGAAAATGTCACGTACGGTTCTGAAGACGAGTCGGTGAGGCGACTCACCGGCTTAGTTTAATGGAGTGTCAAAAATGCTGAACAGGAAAATAATTTTGTGGAGCCTAAAGTTGCCAGTGAAATAGTTAACACTGACCAGTGAATAAATATGGGTTAACAGATCAAAAGTGGTTCTCCCTTCGCATTCGGTTTAGGGTAGGTTTGTAGGTTTAAGAATGAAAAAAAGCTTGAGGCTAGCTGCGGTTTTTTATATACTCACGTGTTGTGTGGCTTCTGGTTTAGTATCTCAAGCTACTGTTGAGTCAGAATCTGGTCAACTAGGCCATAAACGATTAATTACTAGCAAATTAATTACTAGCACTATATCCGAATCATTAAAGGATAGGGCTGAGTCACTGATGATAGCCCAATTTCCCCTACCAGAAATTAGTGACCCAGCAGATAAAAAGCGTTTCGAGCAGGTGATGGAGTATGCGATCGCAAACCACTTGTCTGAGCGGACGCTCCCAGAGATCATGCAAGCGATCGCACAGCAATTTTTGGGCGCAAGCTATAAAGCTCACTTATTAGACCAAGCCAGTCAAGAAACTTTAGTTATCACCCTCAATGAATTTGACTGCGTCCTTTTTGTGGAAACCATTCTAGCCCTAGCGCGAGGGATAACCGTAAAGGATTATTCTCAGCAGACCTTTGTCAATCACCTTCGTGACCAGCGTTATGGGGATGGTAATCTAAATGGCTATTGCAGCCGATTACACTATTTCTCTCAATGGATTGATGACAATCAGAGAAGGGGCACAGTTAAAAACATAGCGCTAGATTTAGGAGGAGTATCCCGCCAGAAAACCCTCAACTACATGAGTAAACACAGGGGTAAGTACCCATCTTTAGTAAGTGATGAGTCAAATTACCAGTGTATAGTAGCCATGGAAGCTAATCTGAAGCAGACAACTGTTAATTTCATTCCCCATGATCAGATTAGGAAAGCCTACAATCAACTGCAACCAGGGGATATTATTGGCATTGCTACTACTATTCCTGGTCTAGATGTCACCCACACTGGCTTAGTGTATCGTACTGCTGATGGGAATATCGGTTTTATTCATGCATCACCTGCCGGTAGAGTCACCATTGCCCGTGATTTACAACGGTATGCCAGACATGTTAGACATTCCCTTGGGATTGTAGTCGCTCGACCCGTTGATCCAGCAATTCCAAGCACTAGCAATATCCTCCAGTGACAGGGGTCAAGAGTGCCAGGACTTACCTAGTAAATCTAGATGTGGTGTGAGTTAATAAAGCACCCTACTACCTATAGGTTTCGATGCCCATTTTTGCGTAAGTCCTGGCGAATACACTCTCAGTCGTGATTACTGGTAGGAATGCCTTGCTGCTACCGATTGGGTCAAGCTCTTTGTGTTCTAGATTCAAGCTATGGTCTGTTTATTGAGCGGGAACCCTAACATCTCTCGTTGTTGCAAATAGAGTTGAGCCACTCGCCTTGCTAGATTGCGAATTCTACCGATATAACGAGTTCGCTCAGTCACTGAAATCACACCCCTAGCGTCCAGTAAGTTGAAAGTGTGAGAACACTTCAGAACGTAGTCTAGTGTAGGCATAACAAGTCCTCGCTGGGTTAGTTGTTCTGCCTCTTGCTCGTAAAGACCAAATAGCGTGAACAGTAAATCTGGGTTAGAGGATTCAAAATTATAAGTACATTGTTCAACTTCTCCCTGAAGGTGAACATCTCCATAGCTAATTTGGTCATTCCACTGGATTTTAGTAAAAGCCTCTACTTCCTGGAGATACATAGCTAATCGTTCCAAACCATAGGTGATCTCAATGGGTACAGGACGACAATCAATGCCACCACACTGTTGGAAGTAGGTAAATTGAGTAATTTCCATGCCATCTAACCAGACTTCCCAGCCAACTCCCCAAGCCCCTAGGGTAGGAGATTCCCAATTGTCTTCAACAAAGCGAATGTCATGGTCTTCAGGGCAAATACCTAAAGCTTTGAGGGAATCTAGGTAAATATCTTGAATATTATTCAGTGACGGCTTGATCAGTACTTGGTATTGGTAGTAGTGCTGGTAGCGATTCGGGTTTTCGCCGTAGCGTCCATCGGTAGGTCTTCGGCATGGTTCAACATAAGCAACTGACCAGGGTTCTGGACCAATAGCTCTCAAGAATGTATGAGGACTCATCGTCCCTGCTCCTTTCTCGGTATCGTAGGACTGGGCAATCAAGCAACCATGTTTTGCCCAGAATTGATTCAATGTTGCAATCACTGATTGAAAATTCACTGACACCTCCAGTGTTTGGTAACGGTAACTTATGGCCAAGACATTTCTTGATGCAAAGGGCGAGTGGGGAGGGGCTGTGTGGGTCACGCCGTGATTCTCCTTTCTCCTTTGGAGACGCTGCACGAACAGAGACACTAAGTAAACGCACCTTGTAAGCCCCGTGGAAACCAGGCCAGTTGCTAATGGGTTAAACCCTGTAATAAAGCCATTTTCTCCCCAAGACCACCCTGCATACCTATTTATTCTGGCGCAAATGCCTTGTCAGAGCTAGGTTAGTAAGTTGTTCAACAATGGATTTCATGGTGCCAGTGCAAAGGGCTCTTCACTAATCTTGCCTCTGATGAATCCTGGACAATTACCGTAAATCCAGGTGAATTTCCCATTTCACTCGCGAGCATCGCAGCAGTCCCAATCCGCACTTACAGGCAGGATCGACAGACACGCCCGTCACCAGGTATGTATCTAAGATATACAAGAATTCCCAAAATAATGCTGCCGACTCCCGACTCCCGAACCAAATCTAAAGAAGCTACCCCTGTGACCTGAGAGCTTCCCCCTCTTCCCCTGGTCAGACCTCCGAAATGGATTCAAAAAAAAATTTAAAAATTCTAAAACCCTTGCCATACCTATGCTTCAAGGATTTATCAAGAAAAAAGTTTCGGTTTTAGGTTGACAAACGCTTTTTTACCCTGTAAATTAGTAAATGGCGATGAGGAAAGCCAAGCGCACCGCACCGCCCCGAACCAAGAAAAATCTATAGTTTGAGAGCCAATATACGGTCGCTACTCGTCAAGAAATTTTCAGGTTAATCTGACCTAATTATAGGACAGATTGGCCAAAACTAAAACCTAAAATTCCGAACTGGTTCGAAGTTAACAGTTATTATTACTGTTTACTAAGAGTCAGGGAAAGAAAAAAAACAACTTGAGTACCATGGAGAGTTTGATCCTGGCTCAGGATGAACGCTGGCGGTATGCTTAACACATGCAAGTCGAACGCCCCTTCGGGGGAGTGGCGGACGGGTGAGTAACGCGTGAGAATCTGCCTTCGGGCTGCCACCAACAGATACACTGGAGCACTCCGAAAGGAGAGGATATCTAGGAGCCGTATGCGATGAAAGTCGCACGTACGGTTCTGAAGCGGAGGTGCTCCCCTTAATAGGGGACATCGACCGTAACTGTGCAGGTGCTGAAACTGCTGATGCCTGGTGCCAAGTTTCTAATTTTTTTGGATCACCGAGTAATTCCGTAGGGTGTGTTAGGGGCGGGCTTGCCATCATGTTCAACCTCATAGCAAGTGTTGGGAAAGCCCGCCCCGTAACGCACCACCCAAGGTCTCACCCTCATTTTCGCGGTAGCCATGGTTGGGACAGCGCGTCCGAAAATAGTGATCACAGGCAAGATGCCTGTTCTACAAAGATCTCAAGTCCACCCATTGGGTCAAAAAGTTGAGGATCCCCCCTAACCCCCCTTAACAAGGGGGGAACTGTTACCACGCTTACCACATTCCCGATTCCCGATTCCCGATTCCCTGGGGTATATAATATTCTCTAGGATTGCTATAATAAAAATCGATTAATCATTGGGAAGCATCTAACTCTCAAAGGTTTGCTGGGCTTAGGGTCTAGCACCAACATCAGCATAATTATAGTTACAGCGTTTTTCATAACTATGGGGTACACAGGATTGTTTACCAGATCCGCTGTTCCCTATTCTGTGCTCTTTTCCCCCCTGATTACGGTTAGGGGGGATCCCTATTAGCTGACTAACTCCTTGGGAAACTACCACCATGCCCCATAGAGGCCATGCCAACCGCCCAAAGCTTTTCCCTACCTTTAAGACGAGTGTTAAGCAGTGTCTATGTTATCTTTTAGCACTGCTACTAGCAGTACTGTTGATTGTCAACGGGAGTCACGCTTACTATATTTTCTTTTACAAATACCCTGAGCCAGAATTGTGGCAGATCAAGGGGATTGTGGCAGCACTGGATGACCATGATCCCTTGGTATGGGTTGAAGCTTTGGACAAATTGTCATGGTCTAAATTGGATCAACTCAAGCCCCCCGTTGAGATTCCTAAAGACAGAATTGACCAGATTGCACAGTTATTGAACTATAAGCATGAGAGTGATGAGACCGAGAATGAGAGAAAGTCCGTTCAGTCGAAAGTCCGTGCTAAGGCAGCATCGGCTCTGGGACAGATGGGAGCAGCCGCCTATAAGTACGCTCCCCAAATCGCTGAACGTTTAACCGACTCAGAGAGTAATGTCCGTTCAAGTGCGGCAGAAGCTCTGGGACAGATGGGAGCAGCCGCCTCTAAATACGCTCCCCAAATCGCTGAACGTTTAACCGACTCAGAGAGTAATGTCCGTTCAAGTGCGGCAAAAGCTCTGGGGGACATGGGAGCAGCTGCCTATAAGTACGCTCCCAAAATTGCGAAACTTTTAACTGACTCAGAGGGTTATCTCAGTGATAGTGCCGCAGAAGCTCTGGCACAGATGGGAGTAGCTAAGGACTACGCTCCTCAAATCGCTGAACGTTTAACCGACTCAGAGAGTAATGTCCGTGCTAGTGCCGCATCAGCTCTGGGTGAGATGGGAGCAGCGGCATCTGAGTACGCTCCCCAAATTGCGAAACTTTTAACCGACTCAAATTGGAATGTCCGTTCAAGTGCGACAAGAGCTCTGGGGCAGATGGGATCAGCAGCATCTGAGTACGCTCCCCAAATTGCGAAACTTTTAACCGACTCAAATTGGAATGTCAGTGATAGTGCGGCATACGCTCTGGGGCAGATGGGATCAGCAGCATCTGAGTACGCTCCCCAAATTGCGAAACTTTTAACCGACTCAAATTGGAATGTCCGTTATAGTGCGGCAAGAGCTCTGGGTCAGATGGTAGCAGTAGATAACGATATAGCCCCCCCAATCCTGCCACTTTTAACCCACTCAGATGACCATGTCCGTTATAGTGCGGCATGGGTTCTGGGTGAGATGGGAGCAGCCGCCTCTGAGTATGTTCCCCAAATCATTCCACTTTTAACCCACTCAGATGACCATGTCCGTGCTAATGCGGCATATGCTCTGGCGCGGATGGGAGCAGCACCATCTGAGTATTTTCCCCAAATCGCCAAATTTTTAACCGAATCAGATTGGAATGTCCGTTCAAGTGCGGCAAAAGCTCTGGGGGAGATGGAAGCAGGATCATCTGAGTACGCTCCTCAAATCATTCCACTTTTAACCGACTCGGATAGTGATGTCCGTTCTAGTGCCGCATCAGCTCTGGGGAATATGGGAGCAGCTGCCTCTGAGTACGCTCCCCAAATTGCCAAACTTTTAACCGACTCAAACTTGGTCCGTGATAGTGCAGCAAAAGCTCTGGAGCGGATGGGACCATTAGAGTTAAAAGACTTACTTTATGTATTGAATGAAGTTTACCGGTACCAGCGAGAAGCACCAAGGCTGCGTTTTCTGGCCTATTTCCTTAGTGGTGGTGACAAAGACTCAGTGCTCTTAATCCACTGGCTGGGCTCACCTGAGAAATATCCCCATCAAATTCGGGTCATCAATCACCAAGAAGGCTTGGAAGTTCTCAACCTATTTGCCGAAATCTGGGAACCTACTAAACTTCTACGTAGCCTACGCAAAGACTTAGAAAGGCAGATTGCCGAAGTTGTTAATCACGTCAGCTGGAAACCAGCAGATATGGATCTGCTCAAGCAACACCACGATAATCTTAAGTCTATAGACTCCCAACTTGCTGCTGCCGTCAATGCTCAAATTGTTGCCTTAGAACGACAGCACCGGTTTCTGATTGCCTTTAAGGTTTGGCTAATCCATGTCAGTTGCTGGTTGTTTCTAATTATCATTTATCCTCGTTCTTCCCAAGTCCAAGCCCTAATCTGGAACCGAAAATTCCGCACCATTGTGGGCTTAGGCTATATCAGTCTTGCTCTGACCTGGATTCCCTGGTTGCGCTACCGATTACTGGCTCCCTTCCGGGAGGTGCTGGTGGCCGATGCTAGCTTAGATAGCTTTGATCCCCAGGCTTACTTTCCCAACTCTCACGTTAAAATTAGACGAGCCACCCATACCCAACCGATTCAAACCGCCATTGCCCAACTCCAGTCTCCCATCGTTCTGGAAGGGGAATCGGGACTGGGGAAATCGATGTTTCTCCGGAATTTAGTCAAAACCTCGGGGCGGCTGTCGGTGTACCTGCCTGCCAGCGAATGTGCCGGTGGTGTGGTGGAAGGGATTCAAACTAAATTGCCCATCGCTGCTGATGACCCTAAATTCCTACAAAGCCTGATTAACTACAATACCCTAGATATCTGCATTGACGGACTCAATGAAGTCAGCCCTGACACCAGGGCTACTATTAATACCTTTGTGGAGCATCACGTCCAGGGGCATATTATCCTCACCACCCAACCCTTGGAATGGACACCCCCAGCCACGGCTAAAACCTACGTGCTGCAACCCCTGAAGCGCCAGCAAATTGCTGAGTTCCTCACCTCTCGTCAAGGGATTTTGCCCGAAGATGCCCCGGTATCCGGTGTGGAGTACGAGCAAGCCTGTGACGACTATCTGGCCACCCAACTCCACCAAAACCAATCCAAACAGGAGTTAACCGCAGTACGTCGGTTTCTCTCCAATCCGATGGATTTGACCTTGGTGGCGCAACTGTTGGCCCAGGGCAAAGACCCGGATTTGCTGAACTTGCAACAGCAGCAGTATGAAATCATGGCAGAGGACTATCAACAGATTCACCTTTATCCCTTTCCCCTGGCTGAATTTGCTGAAACCGTTTACCAGATGCGCCTCCATGATCAAATTACCATCCCAGAAAACGACTGCTTGGATGAGTTGCAGTGTATGGAACGGTATAAAATGGTACTGACTCGTCAGCAGAAGGATGGGTTTGGTCGTACCCATCGAGAATGGTACTTTCGCCACGATAAAATCCAGGAATACTTTATCGTCCAGACCTTCCTCAAAACCGAGAATCGAGAACGTCAGCACGAGCATCTGACTGACCCCCGATTTCGCGGTGTCTACCTGCTGCTGGCCACCCTGTTGGAAGTTGACAAAGCTCTAGTATTACGGGAAGTTCTGATTCAATCGGCTGCCGAAACCAAAGACCATGTCGTCAGTGACCAGTTCATCCAGCGGTTTAATTCTCGTCAAGAGCTCACCCAAACCACCAACAACCATGGCGTGCTTGCCCTTTACCAGAAGCATTACCAAGACCTAATCGAAATTGCTAGACTACAAGCAAGCCGACTTATCACTGTTGAAAACAACGCCATGAGTGACTCAACGTCAGACTCCAATCACTCCAACTATCACTCTAAATACGATCAACGTCAGTCTCAACATAGATTTAATAACTTTGTCGATGCGACTCAAAGTGAGTTTAATCAAGAAATTGATAGTCAAACTCAAAACAATTATGCCCCCGAGAAAAACCAAACCCTAAGTGAAGCCGCCGCTGAAATTCAACAATTATTAAAACAATTAGAGCAAAGTAATCCCAACGCCACGGATTTAGAAAAGACAGCCTTTGTAAATATCGCGATTCCAGCAAGTACTAAACAACGGTTGCTTAGTGCCTTAGAAAGTGGTGGCAAAGAAGCCCTTAGGGAATTATTAGATAATCCCTATGTGAATGTGGGCATGGCGATTGTGGAAGGATGGCAGAATCCATAGTAGGGAGTAGGGAATATGTAAGCATTCAGCAGTGAGCGGTCAGCGGTCAGCTTATTTTATTCAAAAGCTGAATGCTGAATGCTGAATGCTGATAGCTGAATGCTGATAGCTGATAGCTAATAGCTGAATGCTTACAAATAGTCTAATGCCGAGAGGATATGGCCAAACTTTTGATTTAGAGTATCTATAGTTTCAGGTTTAAGATTATTTCTGAAATCTCCAGGAGTGATTTTACGTATGTGAGTATTGGGCTTGGCATTTTTGGGATCTACTTGATCAGATAATTGCTTAGACAAGCCGTTTATATCTTCTGAAGAAAGTTGAAACGGTTGAACAAACGAGGTGAACCAACTATCAAAGTTATCTACCATATCTTCATACTTGAGTAGATTAACACCAGGATGACCAATGAAGTGATTTAGATATTTTTCATATCTCTCAAAGTAATCATCACTGAAGGAAATCACAAACTTGTCTATTCCCCAAGAAAGCCACTCGTCTCGAATCGATTTCTTTATGCCTCCGTGAGTTTTTGTCCAAGAAAAGAACATTGAATTCAGACCATCTCTGGGATCTCGTAGGTGTAGGTTTACAAAACAGCTATCTAAGTCTATCTCTAGGGGACGACGTATAGGGCCAATACACCCTGTATCTATATAATTAAACTCAGCAAGAGCTGACTGGCAACAATTTACTTTAAAGTCTTGAAAATATAATAAACTATCACTTAACTCTTTATTATTGGGAGAATAGTATTTCAGTTGAGCCAAAGCACAAGCTTCTAAAGTTATTCTGTGCAATAACATTGAACCTGCTTTATGTACTGTAAAAACAGCTATTTTGGTGACTGGTTTCATAATATAATTTAAGTATAGCGGTTTTTAATTAGGTGAGGTACATTTTTTTATGGAACAGGGAATCGGGAATCGGGAATCGGGAATCGGGAATCGGGAATCGGGAAGAAGGTAAAAATTTTTTGTACCTCATTAGGCTAAAAACCGCTAGATTAATTAAATCATAATCTCGGCTATATATTGCATAATTCTGGATGTTGTAGACTGCCAACACCATTGTGGGTGCATCTCAATGCATCCACAAACACTCTTCGGCAATAGAAGTATAATATCATGTTATGACATTACCCTTAATATAGCGGTTTTCAATTAGGTGAGGTACAAATTCTTGGGTTTTAGGGAGCAGGTAAGAGGCAAGAGGCAAGAGGCAATAGGCAATAGTCCCCATCTCCCCATCTCCCCATCTCCCCATCTCCCCATCTCCCCCTCATAAGGGTAGGTTTTTTACAAAGACCTCAGGTGTGGGGTGTGGGGGATAAGACAATCTACTTAATTTGTCGTTCAAAATCATCGCTTCTTCAGGTGCGACCCGTGGCGAATTTAATTCGCCAAGGTCAAGCGCACCTAAGTTGTTTTCCTTTTCCTCTCCCTCTGGGTCGCCCCATGTTTTACCCTAATGTAAAAAACCTACCCCTGTGAGCCACCCTCCCCACACTTCCCACACTTCCCACACTTCCCACCCTCCCGACTCCCTACTCCCGATTCCCTACTCCCCACTCCCAATCAAACTCAGAAGATAACCTCCACTACCAAGTCGTCATAGTCTAAGTCACCACCACCAAAGGTATCCTCGAAGCTAAACTGATTGTCCCCTAGTAAGCGGACGTGATCAAATTGATCAGGGTTAGCAGGCAAGAAACTAAAGTAGGCATTCAGACCGGAACCCTGCTGATTCGTTGGATTCTGAGTCAGGAACTCCTCAACAGTGCCATTAGCAATTAGGAACGGAGCTAACAGTACCCCACCGGATAGCCCACTGGCTAAATCTACCTGATTGGAGACTGCAAGCTCTGCATAACCGGCATCACCGGGGTTGAGATTACCAATTTTACCACTAGCATCATCAACCTGATAAAAGCCAAAGCTATTCTCAAACACTGCTTGACTACTAACCACAAACTCAGGTGTTACTGTTCCGGTCACATCGGTTAAATCCAACAGCTCCACTTGCCCTTGAATCTGGGGACTCCCTATCCCTACAGTAGGAGTTAAAGCCGAAGCGTCTTGAACCGTTACCACTAAATCATCAAAGTCTTGGTCATCAGCATCTTCAAAGTTTAACGTCAAGACACCGTCGCTATTGGTCTCGGTTTGGATATGGTCTAAACCATCGCTATTGAAAGCAGCATCACCGAAAAATACAGAAACATTTTCTCCTGCTAGCACTGCCTCTCTGGTGCTATTTTGTACTAGGTAAAATCCTAATTGATCCCCTACATCAAAATTATTAATTAGACGACTAGTTTGACCACTATCTTCCGGATTTAGCAGCACAGAGAAAATAGTCTGAGCATTAGATAGAGCCGCTTCCACATAGCCTTCCTGACCAGGAGCAATACCATTAACTGTACCTTGGTCATTATCCGTGACAAACACCCCAATTTCATTGACATTAGTAGCGTTTCGACTAATAAAGGTGAATAGGAGTTGAGCGTTGCCAGTGGTGTCACTAGTGATAGTAAAAGTATTGTTAGGGTTCTGAGTCAGAGTCGAAGGAACAAAGGTAGGGATCGAGTTAACAGTAATATCAACAGTCGCTGTATCAAGGCCGCCGTTGCCATCAGATACCTGATCGATCAAGCTATCATTCCCACTGAAATCTGGATCAGGAGTATCAGTAATAACGTCATCATTAGTATTATCCAAGGTACCGTTATTGTTAACCACAGCAGTACCATCTGGTGCATCATTTACAGGAGTAACAGTAATGTTAACGGTAGCGGTGTCAGCAGGGTTAACCCCATCGTTTAACTGATAAGTAAAACTATCCGGTCCATTGTAGTCGGGATTCGGAGTGTAAGTAATAACGTCATCGGTTAGATCATCAGGAGTACCATTGTCATCTACTACTGCACTACCATTACTGGGATCACTAATAACCGTTAGAGTGCTATCTCCCTCAGTATCGGTGTCATTATCTAAGACGTTAATGTTAACGGTTGTATCTTCAGTAGTCGTGGCCGTATCATCTACAGCTATCGGGAGTTCGTTGGTCAGGTTGAATTCAATATAGTCAAATCGGATGAATTCATCACCATCAGCGGTACCTTTAACCTCGATCAGGTCTCCATTACGGATAAACGTGCTAGAGCTAATCTGCAAAGGGACGAAAGTGGAGGCTTCGGGGATACCGCTAGCAGTAGAGGCAGGATTATTAAGAGTGATTGTGGGAAAGACGGTACTGCCAATCCTGACATCGATTGTGCTTTCTCCATCTATTTCGTCAAAGATGCCAATGATTACTTCATAGCTACCAGTGGGCTGATTAAAGCTTGTGCTAGCAGTACCAGGGGGGAAAGCAGTATTATTAACAGCATCAAATAGACTGATTAGTGCGCCCCCGGAGGCATCAGGATTAGGAGTAGTTACAAAGTTAGTTATACTAGATAAATTTTCGGCTTCAATTCTCGTCATAGTGTTGTATTCTCCAACCTTTATCTGTGTTTCAAGCTCTGGTAATTTTATTTGGTAATTTTATTTGGGCAGCAAGTAATACCCTAGCAAGTTTATATCCACTCAATCCCCAGGATATGGATACCCTTTACAGAAGACATCTCCAAAAATTAACCTCAAACCCTTGCAATGCCTGGGTCAAAACCGAGTTTCTGGAGATGTCTAGAGTCATGGGAAAGAGTATAATACTATGCTAAACCTTCACAAAAGCACCGATTATTACAGCTAATCAAAAATCTGATAAATCGGCCGCTGTATTAGTTACATGGTTTTGATTTTCCGTGTTTCAAAACCTATCTAAATTCCGTAGATGCTCCACCAAAATTCTTTTGCTGACATAGTCTCATAACTATACTATAGTCTTCCCCCAAGAGCTTGAGTTTTTGCGGTCAAACAATTCCTTTATTCATTCATGACATGAATTGGATATTATGTCACCATGGAATGTAGTAATTTTATCAAAACTTTATCCTATTGTTACGGATATGAGAATTGGTCAATATTTTCGATGACTAGAGAATAATTAATGCGATCGCTCTTAGCGGAAGCTTCGCTTCATCGCGCTGCAGGTAGGGAATAGGAAACAGGGAATAGGGAACTTCTGATCAGGGAAAGAGAGGGAGGTGTGGGAAGTGTGGGGAGATGGGGAGATGGGGAGATGGGGAGATGGGGAGATGGGGATTGATATCAGCAACTGGCTGCCCAAAACGGCGCTGCATTCTTTCGTCCCTTGAATTTGTAAACACCATTACACGCATTTTTAATAATTATACGGGTATAAACAATACCCAAAATCTACTTTATATATACTTTATATAACTATTATGATTTTTTTTATAGCGTTTCTCATAGTCATGATGTACAGAGTTTTTTTCCGATTCCCTATTCCCTATTCCCGATTCCCTATTCCCTATTCCCAGAGCCGCTGTTACCTATTCCCAGAGCCGCTGTTACCTGTTCCCGAAAATCCCAAAATTATGTACCTCACCTAATTAAAAAATGCTAGATATCACAACATACATATAACTATCCATAAAATAACTAATATAAAAATATTGAGTTTATCTTTCATCGAAAACTAATCCATTAGGTAATCGAACCATAGGTTTTATTATAAACATGGCTTAGGCAGTAATTATACTGGTAAGGTGCCTTAATAACGTAACCTACTACTTATGGCATTTGGAGTGATAGCCTTTAGAGTGATAGGGTTTCGAGTCCAGTTTTGGGTAAGTCCTAAGCAAAAATGATTATTTTATAAATCTTGAACTTTTATAAATCTTGAAAATTGATAGCTATATAGCCTTTATATTTGAGTTGTGAACATACTCCCAAAGGCCAAGAGGCAAGAGGCAAGAGGCATCCATGCTAGAGGGGAAACAGCTCCGGAGTTTTATTGTCCAATAAAAAAAAGACCATACAGGTTTACATCTCATTTGTAAACGCTATATAACGTCTCTACATGTAAGCAATCAGCTAACGCACCAAGGGCTTTAGCTGATTGCCCTTGGCTAAATACTTAGGTAATTGAAATTACGTATTTAAACATAACTTTGCCAACTGGGATCAGTTACTGGCTCAAGCCTCTCCAGGCGATCGAACCCATTAGCATTCATCAGCCAGACACTATTTTGTCCATCGTCGAGATTGCGCCAGAGGATATCATCGACACCATTATCATCAATGTCGAGGGTACCATGGATTACCTCCTGACCACTACTGATTGGTGAGGAGATCAACACTGATTCAATGTACTGAGTCCCTTCCATCCTCCAATAGTAAATAGTTTGCTCTTGAGTATTGCGCCAGATAATATCCCCATCACCATCTCCATCCAAGTCTCCCGCTGCCCTCATTTCCCAAATACTAGTGACTGGTTCCGATTGAATGAACACCTCCTGAGCCACAGTAGTGCCATTCATGAGCCAGACTTTATTTTCCCCAGTGGAAGTATTGCGCCAGAGAATATCCTCTTGATTATCACTGTTAAAATCTTCGGTGCCACGAATTTCCCAGTCCAGGTCTGGAGTTGGGGTGATGGACACTGCATTCTGAAACACCGATCCTGCCATCAACCAGATGCCAGTTTCACCAGTAGAGGTATTACGCCAGAGAAGATCCTGTTGTTGATCAGCGTTGAAATCCCCTGCACCCTGCATTTGCCAAGTACTGTCCGCTGCTTCTGTTGGTGAATGAATTGTTACGGCTTGAGCTAAGTCGAGACCATCCATCAGCCAAGCACCATTGACTCCGGTCTCGTCATTACGCCAGAAAATAGTCACACTCTCGCTGATAGTGGATTGGTCATTGTCGGTAATGGTGAAAGTGGCACTGGGAGTCTCACCTAATTGATAGTCGGGACTATTCTCAAGGGTAATAATGACAGTTTCTTCCCCTTCTGCTATACCATCGGCAATTGGGGTAAGCTTGAGATCTACTGACTCCTGACCTTCTGGAATAGTAACGGTACCAGTTAGGATGGGCTTGTAATCTGAGGGGCTAGCGGTGCCACTGACCGTGTAAGTTACCTCTAGGCTTTGACTAATGTCTCCGGTACGGGTGATGGTAATACCACCACTTTTTGGCACAGTTTCGGCTAATGTGCCATCAGTAGGGGTAATGGTAAGTTCAGGAAAAGTAATAACTGGGCCAGCTTCCACTGCTGGTGTTATTTCAATAACGTCGATCCGCGCTAGTTCATCGGTTTGATTCCCCAAACTATCCGCCACGGCAGAGATTTCAATCTGATCCCCTGGAGTCAGTGCTACGTCTTCAAAGATGGGATTAGGATTGGATAAACCATCAAATATAGAACCAGTCAACCCGATATAATTACCAGAATTGGGTGTGTCTATGGGTGGATTGCCCTTTTCTCCTGGGTTTTTATTGAAAATATATCTACTAATTGGGATACTGTTGACACGAAGTGTCAGGGTAGCTCTGCCATCTGATTCATCAAAATGGGCAATATTAAAATTATAGTTACCAGCAGGACCGTCAGCTTCTGTCCAGGTTAAACGAATGAATGCTGGTTCACTAGTATTGGTTTTGGGAATCTCGATAGCTTGGCCACCGGAAGCAATGTCACTATCAAAAACTATGTAGTTCTCTAGACTCAGCCTAGTTGTGTCTTCTGCCTCAAATGTTGGCATAATTACTATTATCCTCTCCTTTTTAGGGAATAGGGAACAGGGAATAGGGAATAGTAGGAAAGAGCTCCGAGTAGTTTTTGGTGTTATGATAAATCCCTATTGGAGTACATGAAATATTTTCAAAAGTTATATAATAACGATTGCTAGATTGGATATGAAACTTTTTTAAATCGAAATATTTTTAACTTTTACTTAACTAAATAATGGCTGATTATTGGATAATAGCTAAAAGTATGTATTCCTACTCGCTATAGTATAGCAAGGGAAGTATAGTTTAGGACATAGTCTTTTAGTTGAAAGGGACTTCGGAGCAGGGAGCAGAAGATGTCTTAAGCTTTACTTCGACTGCTATAATGGGAATTTTTTTATCAATTACCATTACTATAGATGACATAATTATGATTCGATGTCACTAAAAAATAACTTACTTCATCAAATCTTTACAGTTTTTTTTCCGGATTAATTTCTAGTCTTCACGTTTATACAGCGGTTTGCAATTCAAGGTACAAACTTCTCGGTTTTTAGGGACTTCGGAGCAGGGAGCAGGGACTGAGGCCGTGGGCCACGCGGGGCGCGTTCGGAAGAGGGAAGAGGGAAGAGGGAAGAGGGAAGAGGGGAAAAAATCCTGTGTACCTGATAGTTATGCAAACCGCCGTATCTCTGGTTTACATCTCTATTTGTTGGTGAGAAGCGACGGAAAACGGCCAACAGACAGAGTTCAGGGAGGGAGGAATAAAATAGAGACTTTGGGGCAGTATTCAATCGGGTTTGTGATCAATCCCAGGGTACCGGAATTGATATCATCAGGTGATGTAAGCTATCAGCTGATACGCGACACGCTGATAGCTGAGGTTGTTTACTTGAGGTCTGATCAACAGACGTTTGTTGTGGGCTTCTTAAAGGATAATGTGCTACTTCTGAGTAATGGGCTGCTGGACACAGTTGAGCATACGCAGAGTAGCAGCAGCGGCATAGTTCCGGCGTGCTTGAGAATCGGGCAAGAAAGCGTTACCCCTTTCGTTGAGGGGAGATGCCACTTGGCAGTAGGCAGACATTTCAGAAATCAGAGCAACAGCCCAGTGACCTTCGGTGTCGGAAAATTGTGTGACTGACTCAGTAGACACGAGTACCCCTGGCTGCCCTTGCAGGCTTTTGGCAAATTCAGCAGCTTTTTTTTGTACTGCCATCAATTCGGCGCGAGTTACGGACTTATTTGGTCGGAAGGTGCCATCAGGATAGCCACTAACAATGTTGTTGTCCCTCGCCCATTGAATTTTGGCAGCACTCCAGCGCCCAGCCTCAACATCCCGATAGGGCCGTCCTGATGCTTGAGTGGGGACAGTAATAGTAGCACCTGGCAGTTTACCTAAGCCTTCAATCACCATAGACACGAGTTGTTCTCTGGTGAGAAACCCTTGGGGTCTGAAGGTATTGTCCTGAAATCCAGCAATAAATCCCATTGCTACAGCTTTTTCAATTTCTGAGCCATAGACATCATTAGCAATATCCCGAAATTTAGAGGTTTCCCGTGGCGGAAGTGGGGGAAGCTTGGATGGATCAGTACTTCCTGTGTTACCTAGGGGTGTATTAGTAGCAAGGTAGACGTGACCTAGCTCTTTGCCATTGAACATTCTCTTGGCAAATTCCCAACCGGGCTGGAGAAAAATTTTCATAAAGCCCTGGCTAATACCACCAGTTCTGCCGATGATTACTTCAGGAGCTTTACGATCAAGGCGGTGCTTACCCACTAGCAACAGTTCACCATTACGCTCAACAATGCTGAGGATGTAATCGAGTCCTAAGTCTTCACCCGCCATGCGCATGGAATAGCCATTGCTATCAGTACTACGTCCGCAAATGCCAGTAAAGTCAAAGTTC
Source organism: Moorena sp. SIO4E2 (assembly GCF_010671945.1). Taxonomy (NCBI): domain Bacteria; kingdom Bacillati; phylum Cyanobacteriota; class Cyanophyceae; order Coleofasciculales; family Coleofasciculaceae; genus Moorena; species Moorena sp. SIO4E2. The sequence goes on along the minus strand of NZ_JAAHIE010000006.1, from coordinate 8,733 downwards.
AACAGCAGTGGGTCTACGATCACTGGGTTAGTACCACTCTCGCTCCAACAGGCTCGCTTGTTGGATTTTTGCTCTATGATCAGCAGTTGATGGGAATTTGCACCAAAGGGTTGAGCTACAGCAATAAACTTGCCTTGTTCAACTTGTTTTTGCTCGAAGGTAGCGGCGGAGGTCTGGTTGCCAAGACTGATTGTTGAGAAGGCAGTGGCTAGGGCAACGGTGGCGAAGGTGGCTAGTTTTTGTGGTAATTTTTGTCTTAAAGAATTTTTCATCGAATTTTCGCGCCTCCTTTTAGTAGTTGACAAGTAAGCCCGTGGAGCGTTTGAGTAATCGGACTTTCCGGGCTGAGAATTGTCCGATTCTTTTCCAGTTGCTATTGCTCACTGAAACTTGTGTTGCCGTATCGCCACTGATCCACCCTCGGTAGGTCTGACCCGCTTTTACAGCTTCCACGTAGTCGCCTTTACGGAAACCGTGGCGAGTGGTGGTTCCTCCGTACTTTCGGCGTTTACCGCCCTTGGAAAATTGGAGTAGGTGGAGTTGACGACGGCTAATTGGCGGTCGGGAAACCACGGCGAAAGGTGCAAGGGTGACCACAGCCACGGTGGGGGTCACGACTTTACCGTTGCGGTAGTACTGGGTCTTGACCTTTCGGAAGGGGAAGGATGCCAAGGCTATACCGTCGTTGGCGTGAGTCTCAGCCGTCTGACGACTCTTATCGGTCTTGTCTTTGGTTAACCCCAACCCTTTTCGTGCCATTGAGGTCTCCCATCCCATCTTTTGGGTGACGGGGACCGTGAATGTTGCCTCAAGGCGTTGGATGGATTGGTATTGCCCCACCATCACTGGAGAGAAAGCTTTTGTCCCTTTGGCTTTGACCACTTCATAGACGATCTGGCTAATGGGATAAAGCTCGAATAACTCACTGACCACACGAAACTCTAAATCACGGTTGGCTTTGATGGATGGGGGAAGCTTTTTGGCTAGCCGATTCTCAAAGCGCTTCTGTCTGTGAGCGCGTTGGTCGTAGGGAATTTTGTGGTTAATCCGACGGCTACGGCGAGTTCGCCGCATCATGCCTCGGGTATCGATCCGGTCTCTGACCTTGGGATAGGGTAGTACCAGATGACCCGTCCAGAGGGTGGCTTGGGCTGACTGGACAGCCAAGCCAGTGAACATTTTGCCGGGGTCAATCCCCACAGCAATCGACTGAGTTTCCTCCCCTGATGGTTCAGCTACTAGTTGAATCGCAAAGATGTCGAGGGCGTTAGGGTAGATGATGGCTTTACCTTCTTTAACCCAACGTCTCGCTCTAGAGGCTTTTGTCGGCATTAAGGGTTGTCCATTTGGTGAAATTACTGGGACTCGTAACATGGAGATAATCCTCACGAGTAAAGTGTTTGGGGGTTACCCGTCCCTTCGGTCACCTCATTCAAGATGTCCTTTCAGCAAGCGACTGACAACACAGTCTTACAGTGGTACGGACTGGGGAAGTATCCGTACGTGCGTACCAGAATGAGGCTCGATGACCTAGTCAAACCTGGGAGAGTTAGTTGTCTCTCCAAGCCCCAACCTGGCCGTAGGCCACGCTACGCGAACAACGCAGTAGGTTGGGGTTATTGACACTACTTACCTGTGTATTTCAGCATCTGTACTGAGCTTTTAGGATTTGTCAATTTTAAGACAACTGCTTCAAGCTATAATGATTAACTTTCAGATTAAATGTTTCTGGTTCTAATGGTTTAAGTTTTATTTTTGATTAATAAAATTTGAGCAAAAGTAGCTAAGGACACTAATATCAGTGTGAAGCTGGCGAAACTATCACAAGGTTTTCGAGCCTGAGGGTTATCTCTAAGCATGATGGGATCAAGGCTGAAAATCCGTCGGAGGTCGCTAGAATGTTATTTAATATTGCTGGTGTAGGGACTGGGTTAGGAATTCTAACCCTATTGGTATTTGGGCTGTTGCAATGGTTGCACATCAGTACTGGTCATTTCCTGGATTGGGTGATTGGTGTGGCTAGCTTTTGGTGGCTGTTGGTGATTGTGACAGTGCCATGGAATGTCCACTTGGAAGCTAGGGAAGTTTTAGCAGAGGGGTCGGCTTCCAGGGAAAATGAGATTGCGGTTGACCCGAAGCAATTAGACTATGTGAAAATGATAGCTAAGCGATCGCTAACCGTAGCAATCGCCCTTCACGTGTTATCTGCTGTGGGTCTTTACATGCTTGCTGCTACTGGGATTAGTGCTGTGGGCTACGTCAGTTCGGGAGCAGCTTTGCTTTTAACTGCTTTGCGTCCAGCGGTACGTTTTTACCAGTATTTAGCAGCTCGATTAAGGATGATCCGGCAAGAGTTTACCTATCCTCGCCGAGATGTAATGGAACTACAGAATCGTTTTGAAGCTCTCGAAAGAAGTGTCAAAGGTCTACAAGAGCAACTAGACCCACAAGAACCTTACTCTTGGGTGGCAACCCATCAGCGTTACTGGGAAGAGACTCGTAAAGGCTTAGCCCAACTTGAAGCATCCATGGCACAACTGGAAGCTAATAACAATGCGGAACACCAACGTTTAGCTCGGGATTCTGAAAATGCGATCGCACAATTAACTACAGATAGTCAATTTCTGGATAATGTCCGAGAAATTATTCGGTTTTTCAAGACAGCTTAGCAGTTATAGCGCTACGGGCAGGGAATCGGGAATCGGGAATCGGGAATCGGGAATCGGGATTAAACCAAGTTAGATGCTTCATATAAACGCCTGACAACGGCGATAATTCGCTTACCGTAATCTAAATCAGCTGACCAGCGTCCACTGAGCTGCCCAACTAAGGGAGCAATCCCTCGGGTAACGAAGCGAAACCGGGGATCGACCAAGGGTTGGACTAGGGGTTCCTGACTGGCGTAGGCTTTCAAGTGTTGGATATGGGCACGTACTCCAATTCTAGCGCTAGGAAAAGTCGCTTCTTCATCACTAGTCACTGCTCCCAAACCACCAAAATTATTCTGCTCAGGTCTAAGGCGATCGCTAAAGCGTAGGAAGTTAGTTTCTACACAAGCTTGGGAAAAGGCAATGTCATAGTTGACTCCCTCTACGGAGGCTTCTTCTCGATAGAGCCTAGGTAGGTCAGGAAACTCAGTCAGGGCGTTCTGATTATTGTTTTTAAGAAATATCTGTAACTGGACTTCGGAGGTGCTACCATGACCCATGATCCGGTCAATCAGACCTGGACAGATTTTCTGGGAAATTGAGCGCAAAATCACAGTGCGGGTGGCAGTATCCCAACCGACAAAGATGTCATAATCCCTTAGTTCAATGGCCTTAACATAAACGACTCCCCGATATTGCACACGACGGACATTCTCGGCGGTGGTCAAATCCACTCCTAGGCGATCGGCTAGGTCAATGGGAATGTAAGAATTGCTATTGATTAGAACACCTCGATCATCGTAAGTCTGATTATTGATTTTAATATCAATGATGGGATAAACGGGATTGAATTCATCGGGTGGTTGTTCACCAGAAATCAAACTACTCCATTGGGCAAGTCCATCAGCTATGCCTCTGGCCATGTCACGACGTCGATTCTGGAGCAGAGCACGGTCTTGGGGATTAGTCAAAAAGCCAACTTCGAGCAGTAGGGAGGGAAGGATAACATCACGGCAAAAGGCAAGACGGCCAACACCTGAGTCCGTATCAGGCTTTGCTCCTCGATTCGGCAGTTCAGGAAGGCGTGTGATCAAATAGCGCAGCATTAGTTCAGCATGCTTCTTGCGCTCAGTGTTATTGAAAATGTAGAAGGCAGAGGCACCTCGGATGTTAGGATTGGAAAAGGCGTCAGCATGAATCTCTAACGCTACATCACCAAAACGAGCACGGTCATTAATCCATTGAATTGTCTGCTTTAAACTCAATTCATCAGGAACAGATAATACTTCAAACCGACGCGATCGCAATTCTGGCACCACCAGATCTCGCAGCCGAATCATTTCTTCGGCTTCCGTTGTCCCACCGGCAATCGCCCCTGGGTCACGACCACCACGTTCCATGCCACCGTGACCTGCTGAAATAAATATACGTCCCATGTCTTGCTTTTTGCCCTTAGCCCTTAATTGAGCACTTGCTCTCTCCAGGATAAGGATTTAGTTTCCCTATGGCTAGGGGAAGTTGGACTGGACAAATCATCCCACCAATAGGCAATAGCAAGCAATAACCACAGCAAAATGGATGGATGAATAATAGTAAGCATTCAGGCATCAGCGTGTCGCGTATCAGCTATTAGCCAAAAGCCTGTGGGCACGCTAGTGATTGGTGCTTTTGAATAAAATCAGCTGACGGCTGACAGCTGACGGCTGAGTGCTTACGAATAATAAACAATGAATAGTATGATTGCTTAGCTTGAGCAACACCCGGAAAATCATAGCTTTTAGCAAACTATATATCAATGGCGAATCAAACCTTTGGACTAGACAACCAGCTTTACGACTACTTGAAATGTGTTTCTGTAAGAGAGCCAGAAGTTTTGACCCAGCTTAGGCTGGAAACAGCACAGCATTCTATGGCTAGGATGCAAATAGCTCCTGAACAGGGGCAGTTTATGGCCTTACTCGTGCAGTTGATGGGAGCCAAGAAAACTCTAGAGGTGGGGGTATTTACAGGCTATAGTGCTTTAGCTGTAGCCTTAGCTTTGCCACCAGAGGGCCTGGTGGTTGCTTGTGATATCAGTGAGGAGTATACTGCGATCGCACGTCGCTACTGGCAACAAGCTGGAGTAGCTGACAAAATTGACCTGCGAATTGCGCCAGCACTGGACACTCTGGATAGGTTGCTGAAAGAGGGACAGGCAGGTACATTTGATTTTGCCTTCATTGATGCCGATAAACGGAACTACGAAAACTATTACGAGCAGGCACTGAAACTGGTGCGTAATGGTGGACTAATTGCTGTGGATAATGTTTTATGGTCGGGGCGAGTAGCGGATCCTGAGGTAGTCGATAACATAACTAAGGTAATTCGAGCATTTAATCAAAAGCTCTATCAAGACCAACGGGTAAACCTTAGTTTGGTACCAATTGCTGATGGATTGACCCTAGCACTAAAGAATTGACACTCCCCGTCCTGTAAGAACGGGGATTCTTGGATCAACGACTCGTCTTGCGTGGGCCAGGTCGTAACCAGGAACAGTAGAGGACAAATCTCCCCGAGCGTTTAGATCATTTCATATCCAGGTTCCGGTGTGCC
>NZ_JAAHIE010000006.1:0-3388 GCF_010671945.1 Moorena sp. SIO4E2 | reverse complement strand
CCCCACCGTACCTTTTTTTTATATTAGATAGATAGGTACTTTTTTTATCTAAATTTTTCATAGACGTTTAAGTCGTTAGACCAAATTACGCAATATGTATCTGATACATATTTTTTACGTTGTCTACTTATTGTTAGATAGTATCTATCTAGTCTTCTACTTTATTGTTTATATTTTTCTTATAGCACACCTATCACAAATTGTCAAGATAAAGTTTAAAGAAAAGCCGTCCTATAAGGACGGGGCTTTAAACCCAAAATTTTTGGTAAGAAGCTATCAGCGTGTCGCGTATCAGCTATCAGTTATCAGTTATCAGCGTGTCGCGTATCAGCTAATGCGCTAGGCGCAGGCTAGTTGAGGTGCTTTTTAATCAAACAGGTAAGCATTGGTTTAATCTTAGTTACTTCAGCTGACCGCTGACCGCTGACCGCTGACCGCTGATGCTTAAGCTTCCTTGATGAAATCATCAAAACAGTGAGGGCAACAAATACCTTTGATATATTTAGGGGAATTGAGATCAGCTTGGGAAATTGGATTTCCACAACCGTAGCACATATGGTGGGTTCCAGCTTCCAAGCTGTGCTTGAGAGCAATCCGTTGATCGAAGACAAAGCACTCCCCCTCCCATAAACTTTCGTCTTCTGGGACTTGTTCTAAATACTTGAGAATGCCACCTTTGAGATGATAGACCTGTTTAAAACCCTGACTCAACATAAAGGATGAGGCTTTTTCACAGCGAATACCCCCTGTACAAAACAGGGCTACTTTTTTGTCTTTGGTGGAATCGAGGTGGTGGCGAACATAATCAGGGAATTGTCGGAATGAGTCAGTATGGGGATTTTGGGCACCTTTGAAGGTTCCGATATTTACTTCATAGGTATTGCGAGTGTCAATCAGGACTACGTCTGGATCTGAAATTAGAGCATTCCAGTCTTGGGGATTAACATAAGTACCTACCTTCTGATTGGGGTCAACCTCTGGCAAACCGATGGTGACAATTTCTTTCTTTAACCGGACTTTGAGGCGGTTGAATGGGGGGGAGTCAGTGTAGGATTCTTTATGCTCTAGGTCGGCCAGACGGGGATCGGAACGGAGAAAGGCTAGGACTGAATCAATGGCTTGACGGGAGCCTGCGATTGTGCTATTTATGCCTTCTGCTGCGAGGAGAATCGTTCCTGTGATGCCTTGAGCTTGACAATGGGCTAGTAAGGAGGGTCGTTTATCGGCAAAGTCTGGCAATCTGACAAATTTGTAAAATGTTGCAACTACCTGGGTCATGATCCGGTTAAGGGGTGAAAAGAGTGCTGAGTTTTGAGTCCTGAGTCGTAAAGTGCCTCACTATTTACTATATTGGCGTATGGTAAGACCCCGCACTAACCTGCTATGGTCAGATTACTGTTGTGGTTTACTGTTGCGGTCACTGGTGATAGCCCATCACCCGATTACTCTATGACCTGATTACCTGAACTGACAGTTGTAAATGGTGCTTTGATCTGAATGGATGGCAGAAATGCTCGATTGCGATTGCGCTACGCCCACGCTACGCGATCGCTAAATCTAAAATCTTGATTGGATCAGGGTTTTAGCCATTACCCCCCTGACAATCATGCCAGATAAATCGTGCTATGGGAAAATTTTTTGGCTATCTTGCTTGACTTTCCACTTGGATGTTGTATAATAACAAAAGTGCGATTGATAAACTAAGCTTGATTTAGCTTAAGTTGTATTTACCTGGGGGTATAGCTCAGTTGGTAGAGCGCCTGCTTTGCAAGCAGGATGTCAGCGGTTCGAGTCCGCTTACCTCCACTAAATGTATCTATTGGTAGATTGGTGGCTAGGGTAGGCTTTAGAGTAGAAACAAAATAAAGGCTAATGGCTGATAGCTGATAGCTGATAGCTGATAGCTTAATGCTTACCATAACTAATCACTAATAACCACTAACTCTTATTCCATTCAGAAATTGATTTCTAAAAAATAGACGATATAGTTCGCAACTAGATGTGGCTCGATTCCCACGAATTTTTATCAAACCCAAGCTTTCCAATTTATAGGCAGTTAGTGCTTCTAATTCCACACTTTCTGTTGCCATGACTACTTCCTTAAAAGCAGCGAGTAGGTCAGGATGCGGTAACAAAGCTGCTAAATAGTAACGCAAATAGTTACTATAAATTCCAGTTTGAGTTGGGGCTTCATCTAGTAATTGTTCTAAGCTAAGATCCTGTTTGGTGAGATGATACAGGGCAAGACGAATTAAACTGGGACAACGACCTACCATAGTCACTAAAGGAGCAAGACGTTTCATAGCTTGGTCACCTTTTGCCCAATTCAAACCATGACGCTGGGCTAAGTCTAGCACTTGTTCATTGGTAAATTCTGGGAGTTTAATGGCTAGGCCAACATTAAAGGGAGACTGATTAAGTTTGAGTGGCACATATACATCTGTAGCATGAGCTATCACCCATCTTACGTTTTGCCAAATTTCCAGTTCCCTAGCATCCTCATACCAAGAGCGTAGCAAAGACAGAAAATCCCTAGAAAGTTCTGGATACTCAAAAATTTGATTGACTTCATCTAAAGCAATAACGATTGGCCTATCGACTTGCTCTAGCAAATAGTCTTCAAAGTAAGTGGTGCAACTGACCTTAGAGCCAATCTCAGAATCCCAATAGTGATCGAGTTGGAGGGATAAACCCAATTGCCGACTGACGTTGGCACAAAACCAACGTAAGAACTTATCTAGGTTGGTGAAAACTTGGGAATCAGCTCGGTGTAAACTTAAAGTAACAGTACGAAAGCCCTGTTTTTTAGCATAAGCTACAATCCTTCGCACTAGGGAAGTCTTTCCTTTCTGTCTGGGGCCTTTAATATGAATCAGGCTACCTGGTTTCCTAACTTCTGCGTAGGTGAGTGCTTCAATAGGAGGACGTTCGATGTATAAATTGGAGTTTAGTGGTACCGGACCACTGGGAAAGTCTAGCTCTGGTACCAGAGCAGGGTATAGGGAATTCCCGAAGCTGGTTTTGATCCTGTCGTGATAGCTATAAATCCCTAGAGAGGATAGCTGAGCTCGGGAGTACCGCCTCAAAACTGAGCGGACATTACTTTTGGTAACTTTTTGTTTGAGAGCCACAGAGAGACGTTGCCAAAGTTTGAATCCTACATCTCTAATGTAACTATGCTCATACCCGCAGCTTTCCGCAATCTCAGCGTAAGTCTTCCCTTCCCAAACTTCACAGAAGACGGTCTCTTGAAGGTTACTGAAGGAGTAATCGGGCAAAATTGTGTCCAAAACAGCTAGGGCTTCGTCTGCCATCATTGACTAGGTTGAAAGCCAACACACCAAACACTAGCTTTACTTTGACATAGAATTGCCAAAATTTCCGTGCA
>NZ_JAAHIE010000599.1:0-4093 GCF_010671945.1 Moorena sp. SIO4E2 | reverse complement strand
CCCGACAGATGGGTAAGTCCAGTTTGCGGCTACGAACCATGGAAAAGCTAACAAAGGCGGGAGTAGCTTGTGCCTCTATTGATGTGACCAGGATTGGCAATCAAGTAACCTCCCAGCAGTGGTATGGCAGTTTGATTAGAAGTCTTGCCAAGAGTTTTAAATTGAACCCAAAAATCAAAGTAATCCCTTGGTTAAAAGAGCGTGAACGATTTTCACCAGTGCAGTGGTTAAATGAGTTTATTGAGTCGGTTATCCTAGAAGAAATAAGTGAAAATATTGTTATTTTTTTTGATGAAATTGATAGTATAATTAAAGTTAAATTTAAAGATGATTTCTTTGCCTTAATTAGAGCCTGTTACAATCAAAGAGCGGAAAATCCAGCCTATAATCGTCTAACCTTTTGTTTGCTGGGGGTGGCAACTGCAGCAGATTTAATTCAGGATAAACAGCGCACCCCGTTTAATATCGGTCGGGATATTCAGTTAACTGGGTTTACCGTTGAAGAGGCCAAATCGCCTTTGGTTCCAGGTTTGGAAGGTAAAGTTAATAATCCTGAACAGGTGTTAGGTGAGATAGTGCATTGGACGGGAGGACAACCGTTTCTGACCCAGCGGTTGTGTCGTTTGGTAGTCCAGACTTGGGAATGGGGCAATAGTCTTTCCCTAGACCAGATAGTGCGTAGGCAGATCATTGACAATTGGGAAGCTCAGGATGAACAGGAGCATTTGAAGACTATACGCGATCGCATTCTCACAAATGAGCAACGGGCTGGTATGCTATTGGGTTTGTATCAGCAAGTGTTGGATCACGGTTGTATAGCTGCTGATGGTAGTCAGGAACAGACGGAATTAAGGCTATCGGGGCTGGTGGTTGAGCGCCATGGCTGTTTGGAGGTTAACAACCGGATTTATAGAGAGGTTTTCGGATCCGATTGGGTCAAGAAAGAATTGGCCAGACTGCGCCCCTACTGTGAAGCTTTTACCGCTTGGGTTGATTCTGGGTGTAACGATGACTCTCGACTGTTGCGGGGGGGAGCATTAGAGCAGGCGGAACAATGGTCTAGGGGAAAAGCCTTAAGCGATTTGGATTCCCAGTTCTTGAGAGCTAGTCAGGTTTTAGACAAAGGAAAAGTCCAAAAGGCTTTGGCGGCGGAGAAAGAGGCTAGTCAGATATTAGCCAAAGCTCAACAGAAAGCTAAGCGAACCATACGCAGAGGGGGAATTGTACTGGGTTTATCCTTAGTTGTGGCAAGTGTTGCGGTGGTGACTCTAATCAAGGCTACAGAAGAAATACAGGAAGCCAAATTAGCTACGAAACTAGAACGGCAAGGGAATTATATTTTACGACAGTTATCGGATAATAATGTTTACTACGGCACCAGTACAGAAGGGGAAAAGCTTTTGTATGAGGCAATGGAGACTGGGCAAAAGCTAGATAATCTCGTTAAAGATGGTCGCCCCCTGGATCATTATCCTGCTATCAGTCCTCTATATGCCCTCCAGCAGAGTATTAGTAAATTCCAAGAACGGGCTGTGCTCACCGGGCATCAGTCCAGGGTATCAAGTGTAGCCTTCAGCCGGGATCTACAGAGGCTAGCTACTGCTTCACAGGACAAAACTGCCAGAATTTGGGACTTACAGGGCAATGAATTAGCCGTGCTCACCGGGCATCAGGACGAGGTATTAAGTGTAGCCTTCAGCCCGGATGCAGAGAAGCTGGCCACGGCTTCACAGGACAAAACTGCCAGAATTTGGGACAAAAAGGGCAATGAAATAGCCGTACTCACCGGGCATCAGGACTGGGTATTAAGTGTAGCCTTCAGCCCGGATGGACAGAGGCTGGCCACTGCTTCATCCGACGGCACTGCCAGAATTTGGGATTTACATGGCAATGAAAGAGCCGTACTCAAAGGGCATCAGGACTGGGTATTAAGTGTAGCCTTCAGCGCGGATGGACAGAGGCTGGCCACGGCTTCATCCGACGGCACTGCCAGAATTTGGGATTTACAGGGCAATGAAAGAGCCGTGCTTAAAGGGCATCAGGACGAGGTATTAAGTGTAGCCTTCAGCCCGGATGGACAGAGGCTGGCCACTGCTTCATCCGACGGCACTGCCAGAATTTGGGACAAAAAGGGCAATGAAAGAGACGTGCTTAAAGGGCATCAGGACGAGGTATCAAGTGTAGCCTTCAGCCCGGATGGACAGAGGCTAGCCACGGCTTCATCCGACGGCACTGCCAGAATTTGGGATTTACAGGGCAATGAAAGAGCCGTGCTCACAGGGCATCAGTCCAGGGTATCAAGTGTAAAATTCAGCCCGGATGGACAGAGGCTGGCCACGGCTTCAGATGACGGCACTGCTAGAATTTGGGATTTACAGGGCAATGAAATCACCGTGCTCACCGGGCATCAGGACAAGGTATATAGTGTAGCCTTCAGCCCCAATGGACAGTGGCTGGCCACGGCTTCATCCGACGGCACTGCCAGAATTTGGCACAAAAAGGGGAATGAAATAGCGGTGCTCAAAGGGCATCAGTCCAGGGTATGGAGTGTAGCCTTCAGCCGGGATGGAGAGAGGCTGGCCACTGCTTCAGAGGACAAAACTGCCAGAATTTGGGACAACCAGGGCAATCAATTAGCCAAGCTCACAGGGCATCAGGACGAGGTATTAAGTGTAGAATTCAGCCGGGATGGACAGAGGCTGGCCACTGCTTCAGAGGACAAAACTGCCAGAATTTGGGACAACCAGGGCAATCAATTAGCCAAGCTCACAGGGCATCAGTCCAGGGTAACGGATTTAGAATTCAGCCGGGATGGACAGTGGCTGGCCACTGCTTCAGAGGACAAAACTGCCAGAATTTGGGACAACCAGGGCAATCAATTAGCCAAGCTCACAGGGCATCAGTCCAGGGTATCAAGTGTAAAATTCAACCCCAATGGACAGAGGCTGGCCACTGCTTCATCCGACAACACGGCCAGAATTTGGGACAAAAAGGGCAATCAATTAGCCCTGTTCAAAGGCCATCAGTCCAGGGTATGGAGTGTAAAATTCAGCCCCAATGGACAGAGGCTGGCCGCTGCTTCATCCGACAACACGGCCAGAATTTGGGACAAAAAGGGCAATCAATTAGCCGTGCTCAAAGGCCATCAGGACTTGGTATATAGTGTAGCCTTCAGCCCGGATGGACAGAGGCTGGCCACTGCTTCATTCGACAACACTGCCAGAATTTGGGACTTACAGGGGAATCAATTAGCCGTGCTCAAAGGCCATCAGGACTGGGTATTAAGTGTAGCCTTCAGCGCGGATGGACAGAGGCTGGCCACTGCTTCACGAGACGGCACTGCCAGAATTTGGAAGATTGAAAGTTTAGGTGAGCTGCTGGGTCGGGGCTGTGAATTGCTGGAAGATTACTTTGTTAGGCATCCTGAAGCTAAGGAGAAGTTATGGGTATGCGAGGAATCGGGAATCGGGAATCGGGAGTCGGGAATCGGGAATCGGGAATCGGGAATCGGGAATCGGGAATCGGGAGTCGGGAATGAGGTTCAAGGTCGAGGTTCAGAGGTTCAACGTTGGTATTCAAATACTCAAGGGAGAAGTTCAGATACTCAACGGTGATATTCAGAGGTTCGTTCACAACTGATCAATGTCATCCACACTCAACCCAGTATATTGAGCAATATCCTTGAGGGGTAACCCTGCTGCGTTCATCTGTTTAGCAATCTTTTGTATACCTGCTTGTTCACCTTCAAGTCTACCTTGTTCGAGACCTTGTTCAAGACCTTCAAGTCTACCTTGTTCAAGACCTTCCTGAATCAAGGTTTGATTAACACTGTACATATCCCGGTAGACCTTCAGACTATCCTGGTACAGGGCTTGCTCCTCAGAGGAGAAATTGGCAATCTCGGCCACCTCAAATAGCTGGGCAAACACATCCCCTTGCAACGGTTCTGGGGGAGTATTACAGCTGGCGAGATGCCTCAATAAAAATAACCACTTATCAAAATGGGTTTCTAGTTGATCAACAGATTTAGTAAATTTTGGTAGTTCCACATAGATGAATTTCAACTTATCGTAGAACACTTCACACCGCTGAT
>NZ_JAAHIE010000598.1:0-4096 GCF_010671945.1 Moorena sp. SIO4E2 | reverse complement strand
AGAGGTAAATTGACTGTCATAGAACTTATCAGCAAACACTATGCGATCGCATACCCAGTATGTTCACGAATCTCGGGGGGATGAAAAGCAAGAACAATCCTATCCTTCGGTACTCCTGAAGCAACCAGTTCATCTGTGATCCCATCTTCCATACCGTCGTAGTGAATCCAGATTTTACCATCGCGGATTGAACCATCAACAACCGTACCATATACACGGCGATGATTTTCCCAGCCTTCATGGAGCAGCAGAAAATAATTGCGAACGCGCCCCGCGTGACCTACGGTCAATCGCTAACCTAACCCAGAATAACTCAAAACTCTAAAGGAAGTCCATTATTGTATAATGGTCTTGTATCAAGATTTGCATAGATTGCCCGTCATAGCCAGCGAATGAGAGACCTATTTCATAATGCTGTAAGGCACGGACTAGAAAAAGATGGCTGGACAATTACCGATGATCCTCTCAGGATTCGATCTGGCCGAGTTGATATGCAAATAGATTTGGGAGCTGAGAGGTTACTTGCAGCAACAAAAGGAAATGAAAAAATTGCTGTTGAGATCAAAAGCTTCACCAATCCATCTAATATTTCTGAATTCCACACTGCTCTGGGGCAATTTTTAAATTACCAAGTTGCTTTAGAACAAGAAAAATCTGAATTCAAACTGTTTTTAGCAATACCTGTTGGGGCATTTAAGACTTTCTTTAGTCTACCATTTGTCCAAACGGTAGTTAAGCGTTTTCAGCTCAGTCTATTGGTTTATGATCCATCTGAAGAGGTGATTTTAGAATGGAAAAAATAATCCAGTATCGCCAATACATTAAACAACTTCTGAGTGACTATGCCAGTAAAAGTCCATCTGATGAAGATGTTGAAGCTGCCTTAATTTTTGACTCAGACCACGACCATTACCAGGTTGTCTATACCGGCTGGAAGAATCGCCAACCTATGTATGGTTGTGTTCTACATTTCAGCATCAAAAATGCCAAAATTTGGATACATCATGATGGAACTGAAATTGGTTTTGCCAACGAACTCGTCAAATTGGGAGTACCAAAGACCGATATTGTACTAGCATTTCAAGAACCTGCTATACGTCAATATACTGACTTTGCAGTGAATTAGAGGAAATTGGCTTAAAAAATAAAACCCAACAAAACCACTACTCATAATGATACCGACAAGCCAGAAAATCAATCTGACTACTTCCCACCCGATAAATCAGCCGATGCTCTAAATCAATACGTCGTGACCAAATATTTGCATCCATATACTTTAATGGTTCTGGTTTACCAATGCCCTCAAATGGATTGTCCATTACAGCAGTAACCAAATCCAAAATTTTCGACGCGACTTTAAAATCATGCTTGAACCACCAAGCCAAATCTTCCTTAAACCTAGAACTAAAACCAGGACTGCGATTAACAACCACTGGCTTTACTTGATCGGATTCAGCCTTTTTCTTCTTCTTCTTCTTGCTTAATTCCCAATTCAGAGTAAAGTTCTTCAATGGTTTGAGGTTTAATTTTTCCAGTCTTAGACTCCTCAATTGCATCCAGCAGGCGAATTGCATTAGTAGGGTTTCTTAACAGATAAACTGTCTCAACCAAACTCCTCAAATCCGATTCTGTAATCAAAGCAACATTCTCACCATCACGACGATTGATGATATATACTTGATTATTTTGTGCAACTATATCCAACAACTTAAAAAAGTTATTTTTAGCATCCGTTGGAGATGTGATTTCGTAATCAAACATCAATTTATGTAAAGATTTACGTAAATCTATTATATCACTTCTCCCAAATCAAGCAACAGATGCTTTCCTGGAAATCAAAACCTGATCTGACTTTCTAAATTTTGAATTTTGAATTTTGAATTTTAAATTGTTATGAGTAACCATATTGAAAACTTCCCTTTAGACAAAGAGTTAACCTTAAGCGACTCCTCCAATCCCTTAAGCATTACCACAACTTCCCTATCCCTCACCAAACAAAGTGCAACGCTAAGCAATTGCAAATTCGGTATATTGTCTAACATGAGGTGGATGAAATGCCAAAACAATCTCCTCTCGTAGTATCCCTTTCTGTAACAAATCTGTCGCCACCCCATCCTCTGTCCAATCTTCCTCAATCCAAATCTTGTCATCCTTCAAACGGATATGAATCATCACACTCTTAATCCGCTCATCTTTATGCCAACCCATCAGCAGCAAAAGGTACTGATCCTGTACCTCATCAAACGCTAAAGCACTTTCAATTGTAGAACCAGATTTTTTATTAAGCTGATGATATTCTCTTACAAATTCTTGGACAATTTGCCGATAACGCTTTAATCTATCCATTGCTCAATCACCTCACTTTCTGAATCAACGACCAACACATTAACCTGATTGCGATTAATAATCATCTGAGTTAACTGACGTTTAAAATAATTTTGCTAAGTTCCTTTTGTGATCGCTAAATACAGTTTAAAATCTAATTCTTTTTCTACCAAAATATCCCTATAAACAATATACTGACCTACAGCTTGTTCTAGGTCATTTACAAACGATCGACCCAAGAAACTCTTGACCTCTACAAGAATTTTTCGACCCTGCTTTTCTGCTGCGATCGATTTTTCTGCGGCAATATCCACGTATAAGCGATCGCCACCATACTCCAAAGTATAATCTTCTGTTAAAATCTTCCAGCCATCTTTGACTAATGCAAATCTAACAGCATGATGGTAAATATCTTTAGCAGGCATTGGCTTTATTGTAGCACAGACCTCTTTGATTCTAACGCGCTCAAGATTTACGGATGAATACCAAAATGCGATCACCCGCGACACTAGTGCGATCGCGTGATCTTTTAGGTTGGGTTGAGGAACGAAACCCAACATCCTCCTCCGGCAATCTATAGAACTTACCATACTTTCGGGATCTGGAAAATAAAATGATGCTACCCACAACGTTGAACTTTGAATCGGGTCATTTTCTGGTGGATGTCGTCCAACTTCCTTGTCAGCAGCGCGAATATTAATAATTCGTTTTCTATTCAAATCCAATGTCAACACCGTTGCACGCCCCTTTGAAGTGATACCAAGAATATAAAGCGTGTCTTTTGACCAAATAAAATGTTCTTGCCAGTCATCAATACGGGGGTTAAATAAAGGTATTTCTGTCTTCGACTCCTCATCAAATGCAGTCACCTGATCTGACTTTTGACGATTACAATGAAAACAAGCTAACGCCAAATTATCAATATTATTGCTACCGCCCTTACTTAAGGGAATTACATGGTCTACTGTAAAAGGAACATATTGCCATTGTTCGCGCTTCTTGACCCTCCGGGTTCAGCAGTTACTCTACTTGGGGAAACCCCAAGACCGTACTGCTTCACAATACTCGCATAAAAGCTGGGCACGCTTACGAACTTGATTTTGGATTGCTTCACTAATATAACGACTCACAAAACTATAAAAAATAACTTTAAATTATCGAACTATTACGTAGGATACGATTAACAAAACTTAAATAATCATCTAATTCTTCATATCCATCCAATTCTATTTCTTCCTCCTCCGTGAGTGCATTTTCTTTTTGTTTTCCGAGGAGTATTTCAATTCGTTCAATCACCAAACTAGAAGCACGAAAAATTGGCACACCTTCGACTAAATCGATCCGGACAGCACCATCGAGAGGTAAACTTCTAGGTAGATTTTCTAGTTTGATAGGTAAATTTACTGTCATAGTATATAGTTTAAAATACTTCAAATATTGCGGTGTTTTGTGGTGACTTTCTTCCCAGTGCGTGACGGTCTACTACTTCTTCTAATATACAAGGGTGCGCCCTTCGACAGCGTAACCCACCAAAGCACACCCTATGCCACCGCATACCCAGTATGTTCACGAATCTCGGGGGGATGAAAAGCCAGAACAATCCTATCCTTCGGTACTCCTGCAGCAACCAATTCCTCCGTGATACCATCTTCAATTGACATCTTTAGCTTACCGGGAATATTCAGCTTAGTAACCCAAGTCTTGGGCTTGATATTTGCCTACATTCGTGGTAATGCAGCCAAACTCTTTGGGAAGTAGTAGCTGGCATGGA
>NZ_JAAHIE010000597.1:0-4113 GCF_010671945.1 Moorena sp. SIO4E2 | reverse complement strand
GATTGATTTTCCTGATGGTCATTTCTTGGATTCTATTTGATCAGGTGCTATCGGGATGTTACAGCTAGATTTTGCCTGAAATCCTGGTAAGGCGCAATCCCGACTACGGATCATAGGGTGGAATGGTCTGTTGGTGGCATGGGCATGTTGCCTGTTTCATTTCCGGGCAGGCAGGATGCCCACTCTACTGGTCGGGCGGGCAGGATGCCTACTCTACTGCTATTTCGCGCAGCGGGCAGGATGCCCACTCTACTCCTATTGATTCGTTGATTCAGCAACGCCCAATTTCTTGCTTAAACACTGGTTTCCAATGCTATCTTACGGAATGAAGAGCCGACCGACTCCCATATAATTGTCAATTTCAATCACAATTTCAAGTAGCCTATCTACACATTTATCCCGATAGGCTCGTTCATCCAAGACCCGATCAGCATTGCCAATTGTGATGACAGGAAGGGAATTGGACTTGTTTTCTTCACGCAAAACCTTCTCTAATGCATCCTTACCTTTCATCTTTCGATTGGCTGTCAATAGAATCATCTGATTGGCTTGAGCAAAGCGCCAAACAATTCGATCATTGCTATCGATTGGTAGCTCAACTTCTTGAAAGGAGACGAAACGGATGGGGAGAGTCTCAAGCCAACCTTGATTAGCAATGTTGCCTAACAAAACTACTGCATGTCTCTCAAGATTGTGATCAATCAAGAAAATCATGCTTTCTGTGCGTGTCTTGCTTTCTGTTCCTGGAGTTTTGCCCACAACGCTTCTCGACCGGGTTTAGGGGGCATTTTTGCAATGCGAGCAAAGTGTTCTCGATTCCGCTGTTCCCAGTACTGTCGGTTTTCCTGTTCCTCCTGCAAAATAGTTTGATACTCGGCTTCGACTTGGGTACGATTGTCTTCGATGTATGATAGGGCTGCGCTTACTTGTTCCTTAGTTAGGTTAAGAACATCCCCAATTAATTTTGGTGGATACTGAGCTGTGACATAATCCATCACATCGTAGAGGGTGATGCGTGTTCCGGCAATGGTTAATCCCCATTCTGTGCGAATTATAGCTGTATTGCTATTAGAAACTGGAGCCATATCTATCGCTTTCTTAATGTATCTCTATTTTACGAAGTATTTAAGTATTCAGCGGTCAGTGGTCAGCTTAAAATCAGGCGTTGTTTAATAATAGAATGATTTTAAGAGTTTTTTAGAATGGGCATGTTGGTGGAACAGGCATCTTGCCTGTTTCATTTCCGGGCGGGCAGGATGCCCACTCTGCTGATATTCATCCCGCCCCTCAGCAATGGCACATCTGTTCCTAATGCTGCAAGGTCTAGTCACAAAACTAGGGTTTTAACGCAAGACACGCTCGATATATACCCGTCCATAAAGGAGAGCGCAAAATTTGCAGATTTTGACGATAGATTCGAGTATCAGGATCATTTGGCCCTAACTTCTGTTCGGCAATCTCCAATGCCTGTTGATAAAGGGGTTTAGCCTCATCATAGCGCCCGATTGAGTAGTAGAGTAAACCCAGGTTGTTGAGAATGGTAGCCACATCGGGATGGTTCTCACCCAAGCGGCTTCTAGTTATCTCTAAACATTGCTGATACAAGGGTTCAGCCTGGTCATAGCTACCTTGACCGTAATAGAATCTTCCTAAGCCAACAAAGGGCCAGATTAAATCTTCATCCCTGAGCCAGTCAGTTAGGACTGTGGCAGCTTCGGCTAAATGAGGGATGGCGGGGGTAACTGCTGCAATCTGATCGCGAGTTGGTGTCTTGGGAATTTTTTTGGCCACAGCCACCATTCCTTGACAAAAGCGTTGCTTGTAGCAATCGGCCTCTGGTAATTGAGCCAGCTTGGTCTGGAAAAATTCTCGCATTAGTTGATGAAGCCGATAGGTTTGCTGTTCGGTCAGTTGCAACAAATTACGATTTACCAGAAAGCGATTGGCCGTAGGCCACGCTACGCGAACGCGTAACTCTTCCAATACTTCTTGTTGTTGATACCATTGTTCCTGATTTTCATCGATAACACAAGTCTCTACCAGTGACCACTGAAAAGGAGCAGGAGCAAACAAACTCAGAAGACATCCTAACTGTTGGGCTTCTGGTGGCAAACTGTTCCAAGATAACTCAAACGCTTCTACAGAGTAGGCCCTAGCATGATTAATAATGTTACTGGGGTGATTTAAGCTTATCTCTTTTTTTTTGAGGCATTCCTTGATAAATCTCTTGACACCAAGATAGACCTGACTATCTTGAGATTCTGGTTTGCATAGGTCAATGTGATTCTTTGGTATCGCAACCGGCTTCACTTTTTCAATGCCTGGGTTGGCACTATCCTCGTCTACAACCAAAATCCCGTTTACAGCCTGGGTTTCGTAATAGACTTTTGTGGCAATTCCTAGACTCCGAACATGTTCTCGATACCATTCATTTAATTCCCGTAACTGAGGGGAATGAGCTTTTAGTTCTTTTACACTTATTGTAGTTCGTGTCAGAAAGTTAATATTATCAATTAAATTAGCTAGATGAGACCCAGTGTGGGGAGTAGCCAGAAATACAATCCCTTTCGTCTGCTCAAGAATAGCTTGCTTTTGAAAGGTCAAGGCACTGTTGAGCATCTTTTGGGAGCATCCCATTTTGGAAACAATATTACCCAAAGCAACGATATTTCAAGGGTTTCAGCCCCCTAAAAAGAGCTAACGTGCCAAATTGGGATGCTCCCCATCTTTTTGACTAAAAGCCCGCCCATACTGTGAGCAATAAAGATTAATGGACGTTGGCCGAAATCGTTGATATCTAGCCACTCTAATAAATTACTGGCTTGATCGAAAAGGGGCATACTGCTGTGGCTTGTCCAGTTTGTCGCTTCAGCGTCATACCCAAAAGACCAGATGTTAACGCATAAATTATCTTTTCCTAACCAACCTAGCCAGCAGTCATCATCATCCCGTTTTCCCTGGGGATGCCAGGTGCTGATAGCATCCCCTCCCAGCCCGTGAACAAACACCACATCCGCACTGGGCAATAAGTCCTGATAGCTTGAGATTTCGATTAAGCCGGTTAAATCCCTCAACGGTTACCCTCAAGTTAATTATATAGCATTAACTAGTAGATGCCTGAAACCCAATCTCGAATTATTTTAACACAGGAAAATATAGGGAGTCGGAAATTCTAAATTCTAAATTCTAAATTCTAAATTCTAAATTCTAAATTCTAAATTCTAAATTCCATAACCGTACAATTTCTTTCAATTATCCCTCCGAAAAAAAAATTATAAAACCCCTTGAAAAATTAAAATGTTATCGTTATGATTATATTTGTAACTTAACAACGAATTGTTAACTATGTCCGACAATTTTCGCCCTAACCCAGAAAACAATCCTGAGGAAATTACTCCTAGTAATACGCCTCAGGAACCTTCCCGAAAAAAATACCCCATTAAGCACATTTTGAAAGGCTCCCGCCAGGCAATAAACAACACCATTTATACCCTTTATGCACGGGGTTACGCCCAAGTTGACGAGTGGAGCCCCCTTCAGCCGACTGACATTCCTGGCGAATTCATGACGGTAATGACGAAGTACTTAATGCTGGGTTAAGGGCTTAAATTTTGGGGGGCTTTGCCCCCCCAAAGCATCAGGTCTGATGTCAGCGGTCAGCCGTCAGCCGTCAGTGGTCAGTGTTTAGCTGATAGCTGAAAACGGATAGCTAATAGCTAATAGCTGATACGCGACACGCTGATAGCTTACGGTCTGATCGGATTATGTTTGATTAGGTTTACAAAGTTGAGACATAAGTAACAATTCCTAGCCGTGGAACATAGTTCTGCGGCTACTTTTTTTTGGTTAGCAGGTTGTTCGCGTAGCGTGGCCTTTTGGCCAAGGTTATTTGGTTGTTCGCGAAGCGTGGCCTTTTGGCCAAGGTTAGATGGTTGTTCGCCTTTGGCGTTCGAGTAGGGTAGGTTTAAGGTTATGATGTTGTAGGTTAAGCTGTTCGGCATTTAAATTGGTATAATAAAAATTAATAAATAACCCAATAATAGGAAATATGCCAGCAAAAAATTATCTGACACAAGAGCAAAAAACAATACTTCAAAAAGCCTTAAAAATAGA
>NZ_JAAHIE010000596.1:0-4118 GCF_010671945.1 Moorena sp. SIO4E2 | reverse complement strand
AATTGAAGAACGTTTAGTAACTCGTTGTCAGCTACTCCAAAGCATGACCTCAGAGATTAAAAATTTAACTAATTATCATTGGTTAACTTATGACTAACTTTTATAAGCTTTTATAAACCGGATTTAGTATAATTACCTCACAACTAGAATTATTACTGTCAAACACCACAGATCAGTGGCAGAAAATCTTATCGCGTTTCCCTAGGGTGATAAGGGGTTTCCTTAAGCAAATGACTGACTAATATTTTTAGAAAAAACAAAGGCAGAAACCATTCCAGACCAGGCATTGGGGGAAATAGATAGCGATCGCCCAACAGCCCTAAGCTGTAAAGCCCTAGGGCTACTGGACGTTGAAGATAGAGGGGAGACCGCAAAATCAACACTGATGCCCCCAACAGGTAGCTGGACACACCGATCAAGAACCCCCAATCTCCCCCACGAAATAGCAGCGCCACTAACAAGACATGGATCACATGAACAGACACAAATCCTAAATGCTGCTGCCAACCCTGTTCCGGTCGGTGATACCAACCCTTAGCGGTGGAAGTGGCATTGGTGAGGAGACCCCCCACTAAATCAAGGCCAAGAACAGCAATCAGTCCTAATTGCAACGGGCTCCACTGTATTGGGAGGGTCAGCGCGTAGGTTGGAGCTGCTACCAAAGCCACCAGCGACGGCACAAATTGTATCAGCAACTCAGCTTGGGTTGCCCCTGGTCCGGTGAAGCGATCAAGCCAACCTTTGAGACCAGAGCGAGGGGAGGGACAAGTCAGCTCAGAGTGCATTAGCTTAACCTCATAACAGTTGTTATGCTAACAATATAACAACTGTTATGATAAGCTGTCAATAGGCATTGAGACTTTGTTTATGTCCCACTTTATATCTGGTGTTATCTGGTTATAGCAGTCGCCAGGGCAGTTAGGACATCGACATTAGTCTCACACCCTTTGTAAGCGCAATAGTTTTACTTCTGACTTCTGACTTCTGACTTCTGACTTCTGCTATAGTTCCCTTTAATGCTCATGTCCCAACAGGATCGCCGCCTTGAAGTTTCTGAAGCCGCCTGGCGAGTTATTGTCCGAGAGGGGTTAGATCGCACCAGTATGCGCGCGATCGCCCAAGAGCTGGGTTGCACCACCGGAGTTGTTACTCACCACTTTCGAGATAAGCAGGAGCTTATTCTGTTTGCCCTTAATCAAGTAACTCAGCGTCTGCAAAAAACCATGCAGGCTGCAACAGAGCACGCTAGGGGAGTCGATCGACTGGTAGAAATGCTATCTGCGTTTTTGCCACTAGACACTGAACGGCAAGATATTCTCAAGGTCTGGGTGGCCTTTTTGGGGTATGCCATTGGACGAGAATCCCTGATGGCTGAGCATCAACATAGTGCTGCTCAGCTCCGTCAGGTGATTATTCAAGAGTTGAAAGCTCTACAGTCAGCCAAACTGATTCGACCTAACATAGAGCCAGAGTTAGAAGCCAACGCCCTGTTAGCCCTGGTCAATGGGGTTAGCCTCGACTCCCTGATTCAAGCCAAACGCCTTAGCCCTGACCAGCAGCAGATTGTAATTCGGCGCTACGTTAACGAGTTACTGTCTACCCATCCTATCCCTGGCTCCGGTAATCCTTAATCAAGACAAGTTGGTGTTGTCAAACATTAAAGCAATGGCATGTGAACGGCTAATATGATTGCGATTAAGCATTAAACAATCACATGACAGCACCACAGCTAGACAACCCCAAGCCCAACCCACAAAACAAAAGTCTCTTACACATAGAAAACCTACAGATGCACTTCCCCATCACCCAAGGAATCATCTGGCAAAAGCAAATTGGCTCCATCAAAGCTGTTGATGGACTCAACTTCGATATCAACCGTGGCGAAACTTTAGGCTTAGTAGGAGAATCTGGCTGTGGCAAAAGTACCACCGGACGAGCGATCCTACAACTATACCGTCCGACAGCTGGTCATGTTTACTTTGAAAATATCGACCTAACCCAGCTAGAGGCTGAATCCCTGCGCCAGATGCGCCGCCGGATGCAAATGATTTTTCAAGACCCCTATGCTTCTCTCAATCCCAGGATGACCGTAGGAAGTATTGTCGGTGAACCCCTGCAAATCCATGGGTTAGCCATCGGTAAACAAAAACAAGAACGAGTCC
This sequence comes from Moorena sp. SIO4E2, assembly GCF_010671945.1. NCBI lineage: Bacteria > Bacillati > Cyanobacteriota > Cyanophyceae > Coleofasciculales > Coleofasciculaceae > Moorena > Moorena sp. SIO4E2. Next base: position 1,956 of record NZ_JAAHIE010000596.1, on the reverse strand, counting down.
AGTCCTTACTAGAGGTGGTAGGACTCAATCCCCAGTTTATCAATCGCTATCCCCACGAATTCTCTGGGGGTCAGCGTCAGCGGATTGTGATTGCTCGCGCCTTAGCTTTAAACCCTGACTTTATAGTATGTGATGAACCGATTGCTGCTTTAGATGTATCCATTCAAGCCCAAGTCGTTAACTTGATGCAGTCGTTGCAAGCAGATATGGGCTTAACTTATCTATTTATTGCTCACGATTTAAGTATAGTGCGCCACATTTCTGACCGGGTGGCAGTAATGTACCTAGGCAAAATAGTAGAACTCGCAGATCGCGTCTGTTTATATGAGAACCCCTTGCATCCCTATACCCAAGCATTAATCTCAGCCGTACCAATTCCTGACCCTGAACTTGAGCGTCAACGGGAACGTATTATCCTAACAGGGGATGTACCCAGCCCCAGCAATCCCCCCAAAGGTTGTCGGTTTCACACTCGCTGTCCTATGGTAATGGATACTTGTCGGCAAGACCCAGAACCAGAGTTTAAAGATGCAGGTAGAGGACATTATGTTGCTTGTCATTTAGTTCATTGACAAAACGACAACCACTCACAAAACTAATGTTCGTGCATCGCAATGGATCGAGAGCAACGCCAATTACTCGGTAGAGCCGAAGGCCATCCCATGCGCAGGGCTTCTGGGCAAATGGTATGAATGGTCAGCTGGCAATCAATCAGCTGCAAGCCTTCTTTTTCCACCTGCTTCATCCCTTGTTTCAAGATTGAGTCATTCTTGAATTCAACGGTCTGGTTACACTGAATACACACCAGATGATGGTGATGATGGGGAAAAGGCTGATTGAGTTCATAATGTTTATGCCCTTCTGCCAACTCCAATTCCCGCAGGATGCCCATCCGTGACATTAACTTAACGCTACGGTAAATAGTAGATAAGCTGATTCCTTCTGCTCGTTGCTCGAGCAATTCGTGAAGTTCCTCAGCACTGAGATGGGTTCCTCTCGGTAAATTTTGGAAAACGTGGAGAATGGTCTCCCGTTGTGGTGTCATACGCCAACCTCGAGCATTGAGTTCGGCCTTGAGTGAAGCAGCTGTATAGTTAGCCATGGTAACCCTCTCAAAAACGAGCCATTATTGACAATATTAAATAATTATTTCTCTCACTTGCAAGAAAATTTTCTAATTGAGAATAAATAGTAAAGGATTATTGGTTACTTTTGAGAATAGGGCAGGCACGGATCGAGCTCGGATACAGGGATACGCCGAAAATACCAAATCCAGCACGATCCGGATTTGGCAAATAAGTTAGGAAAAGGGCGAATAATGGAAAGACGGGGCACAGAGGGAAGACAGGGAACAGGCTTATGGAAGCAGATTGGCCATAACCCTTGTGCCTTGTGGCTTGTAAGTTATGACTATGTTATTGCCCCCTCTCCCTAGATTTTGGTGATTGATGCTTAAAACTTGCAATAAGCAAGCACACAATACCTACGTTGATACACACATCGGCCACATTAAATACCGGGAAGTTAATCAACCGAAAATCGAGGAAATCCACAACGCAACCCGTTACTGTCTGGTTATCTACCAAACAACTGTTGAAAAAACGGTCTATGCCATTACCCAATGCTCCTCCCAATATGAAGCCATAACCAAGCTGTTCCAACCTAATCAGCTTTGGTCCAAACCAAGCTAGGGCGATTAAACCAAGACTCACAGCTAAGGACAGCCAGCGCAACCAGCTGCCGTCTTCACTAAAGAGACTGAAAGCGGCACCAGTATTAGTGACATAGGTAAAGTGAAACACCCCTTGCCACAGGGGTAGAGTCTCTTTCAATTCAAAATTCTGCACCACCCAATATTTAGTCAGCTGATCCAGAATCAGACCAATAGCAGCAGCAAACCAACACAGGCGGTTTTTTTTCATTAGTCATTAGTCATGATAGCATTTATTGATTGGG
>NZ_JAAHIE010000595.1:0-4121 GCF_010671945.1 Moorena sp. SIO4E2 | reverse complement strand
CCTTTTTCTATATAGTTTATTACTTTTTTTCTGAAATCTAGACTGTATGGCATTGCTGTCAGTTATTGAAAATATACCCTTTTCATTTTACCTCATCACCGTCTTATCCTTAATTGAAACAACTATAGTCAAAGTTTCAGCGTTAACGAGGGTGCTATTGAGATCAGACTTAAAAAATAACTCTTCCTAGCTCAACTCCACCAAACTCGACGATATTGCTTGAGCTTCTCCGAACCAGGGAAGTCTGCACATAGTAGTAGTAATTGAAATGGTCAAAGGTATGACCTGATTCACTACTGGTTGAACTTCCCTGGAAGGTATAAGCAGTTTCGCTTCTGGTATCCGAATTAAAAACTAATCCAGAGACAGTATTAACAGCACCATCACGCTTTCTAATGCGTCGTAGTGCTGCTGTGACACGAGCATTCGTACTTCTTCCCGTCGAATCACGGTAGGAAACACTAATGTTGTTGGCACTTTTAACATTAACAGACACTGGACAAATGACAGTAATTGAACCGGTTTTTCCTGGTTTGAACTTAATCCGTCCCGCCGTGATCAGATAAAGGTCTTGTTGTATAGCAGAATCAATGGGAACACATCCTGCTCCATCCATCACCCAATCAGGAACCTGAGCCAGGGCTTTACTCGCACCAAATATTGTAGTCTGGGCCAATAAAGCTCCGATTAATAGTGCTTTTTTCATGTTTATTTCCTCATCACAACTTGCTCAAGTCAATCTGGGATGCACCTATATAGTTATCACCCAAGTCTTTCCTTTTTACGCAAGAGGATAAATTTCACCTAGAGCAGGGGTGGAGGAATCAGAAAACTCACCCCCCATCCTCTCATACCTGATTAGATATACAGATATAGCAGAAGTCAGAAGTCAGAAGTCAGAAGTCAGAAGTTAAACTCAAGCCAAACTGTAGTTTGAGACTTTTGTCATGTCCTAATTACCCTGGCGACTGCTATATATACAGAGTATGCGATCGCATTCGCTAGTTTTGCGTTGTTTATTTTGCGTTGTTTATTTTGCGTTGTTTGTTTGGCGTTGTTTTTGAATGAGTACACACAGCTTTTGAGATATCCTGCATCGATCCCTTTCCCCAAAAAAAAATAAGAGAGCCGTCTTCAAGCTCTCTTGATCATCAGGGTGCATCTACCAAAAAATCCGGGAACGTGAGAGCCTCCCTTTTTTAAAGGGAGGATGAAACGGTTAGAAGTTACCGTAAGGATAGGGTCGCCTTATTACAAAAAATTTAACCCTTTTATGCAAGAGAGATTGGCCGTAGGCCACGCGGGGCGCGTTCACCCATAAAGGCGACCCTATCTATCGGTTTCGTCTCCGGACGCGACGGGTTTTAACCCGCCGTATCCGTTAACTTGGGTTCGGGTAGTCTGGCTATTAAGCTTGAGATCAATTCAGACTGAGTCATTCCGGAGACGAAACCGTAAGAGTGGGTCGCCTGGCTACCCTCTTCAAGGCGCGCGTCTGTGCCCTCTCTTACGGTAACTTCAAGCCGCGCCGTTCGGCCTCTTGTTTTAGTTGTCGTTTCTCGAAGCTAGTAATCCTAATCATTAGTCTTTCGGTTTTCATTTAGTCAAGTCATTGAGGCAGAAATCTGCTAAGATTATAGTAATAAACAAGTATTACGTCTTACCTTGACTCCGACAGCCTCTAAAAAAAATGGTGAAAAACCCAAATGATGGAAACCGTCAAAAAAAAGAGGTATGACGTGAAATTGCTAGGCAATTGATGCCAAAAAGTAGCCACACAGTTAGATTAAATTCTGACCAAGGTGGGTAGGGGAGTTTGACACTCCCACATCGGTTTATACCGAACAAGAAGTGGAGAGGCGCGGTTTCAACCCGCCTCGTAACAACCTTGTAGAATCCCCCGTGTTTTAACCGGGGGAGATGTCAAATAATCACAATATAGCAGATTCAATGAGGGGTGTCACCCCTCATTTTTATTTTGCCAAATTGCTGTGCCTTCCACTTCCAGTTAACCATTGGCACTACCTAGGACAGGTGATGAGAAAATTTAATCAATTTTGGACAGATTTTCCCTTAGAGCGTTGGTCAACTAATACAAGCTAACAAAATGCTGAACATATGAATCAAACGAAAATCTATATCATCCCATGCCCTAATTTACCCATTTACCCCTATACCCATGATCAAATTCGATTCCGGAAGAGTTACTGAGGGTGGAATATTCTCCAATCAATTTAATAAAGGACTTAGACACCAAGACCCTTAAAACCCGGTTTCTCTTATCAGTCAAAGGCTGAAATCGGTGTAATTACCATCAATAACCTGGTTTGGGGCGTAAGTCCTATAGGATTTGTCCAATGTTACGAATTCATAGGCTTTTTAAACAAAGTTTAAGTTAAGCAAATTTCTCTGAACAGAGCCTACCAAAAGTTCGGCCAAGTTGATACATTCATAAATAGGCACACAAACCAATCGCAATTCAGGACTGTGCCTCCTGTCCTGAAAAACTTACAGCCCTAGAAACTTAGTCGTAGAGATTAACAAGACAGGTAGGGTAGGGTAGGCGTTAAATAATCATGAATGGGAGTAATTCAGTTTAATTCCCACCTACTCAAGACAACTAAAACCATGTCTAGCCCTAATTGGTCGATGTTTTAACTAGCTAGTGCTCATGATCTGAAGTATCTTTATTCAGCGTCTTAGGCTAGCCAAACTGTTAAAACATCAAAAGCCAAACCACTCAGGAAAGTAAGTAATGGAGGAATATACTTTTTTGTTGAGCGTCGGCTGTAAGACTCTGTAAACCCTAGCTAGATATTTTGTTGAATAAGTATAGCCATGAACCAGGTACCGTTACCTGGTTCATGTTCGTTTTAGCCACTATCAAAAAAAACCTAACACTTTACTAATTAGAACAGCCACCCCTTTTTCAGCTCGATTGGCCTCTTGTAGGGCGCGTTATGCTACCGCTAACACACCAATCTAATACGAGATAGATGATCGAGCTGTCTGCCTGTAGAATTGAGATCGCTATTCCTGCATCCCGGCATACAACAAACGTGCAAATAGCCGTACCCCATCATCCTGCTTCAGCTCTTCATAGGAGGGGGGCTGCCGCAAGCCCACCACCCGCAGATCTGCCAGCAATTCGGGATGAAACTGACAGGTAAACGATCGCCGAACGGTTTTACTTTCAAAATCTCTGTAATTGATGCAAGTCGCAGAACACTCTGTCAAAACCTCATCATCATCCGCCGTCGAGCACAAAATTTCAACAGCATCAGGGAGCTGGATCAGCCAATACAAAGCACTATTTGCCACAATATGAAGGCTGGGAATGAGAGTCGATCACTTTTTCGAATGGCTGCCCCTTGCCCCATTCACAGCTGGGATTCTCGGACAGTAAAGAGCGAGTCGATAGAGGATTAGACGAATGGCGATCGGCCAAAAACCGTCCCAAAAGAATGTGAACGGACTCAAACTGAGAGCCACTATAGCTCAGATAACCTGGCTTGAGTCGCCAGTTACTGGGTACCGAGTGAGTAATCATAAGAATAATTTCACATTCTCTTCAGTATCTTTGTCTTCTGGAACCCAACAAGAATCGGTTCCTAAGAAACCAAGTCTAATGGCCTTGAGGCTAGAGGTGCGACACCGAATACCAGGTAAAAACAAATTACAACACCCGCCAGAAGTTATGCTGCGGTAAATGGTGTGCGATTTGCTGGCTTTAAATCAGTATCGATAAGCATTTAAGTAAAATATCATACTCAGGGACAAGTGGCAAGGTTTCGCGCCTTAACAACTGAATAACCGTGAGGGTGGTTGATGGATTTCTGTTCCTGTCATTATTATAATTTCATACTTATCCCCTTGTTTATATAAATACACCATCCAGAGTCGAAACTTGCTTTCTTAAAGCCAATTCAATTTGTTGTGCCTTCTCAGACAACCTCTGAGAAGTATCATTTGCTACATAAAAGCCCCCGTGGGTCTAGGCTGTTCACTCTAGGACTTGATTGATGGGATGAGTTCATGCATAATCTGTGTGAAGAGGTTGCCAGGATCTGCCCATGATACAAGGATACAAAAGCTCAATTGAGCGTCTGGCCAATTTATTT
>NZ_JAAHIE010000594.1:0-4129 GCF_010671945.1 Moorena sp. SIO4E2 | reverse complement strand
TGACTTCTGACTTCTGACTTCTGCTATAAAGGTAACCTTCAGGGTAACTCAGGTTTCGATAAACTGAAGAAAAAATGCACTTGAGGCGATTATGACCCAAAACAATCGCTCCCCATGGGATGCTGGCAGATTCATAAAAACCCTAAGCTACTTTGAGGTTATTCCTTTCCTGAGCTGCCTACAGCGATTATTCACAGGTCGTGCCAATAATCAACAATCGAGCCAGGGTAGAGGAAAAGATATGGGAGTAATACTGGTAGCTGGGGCAACTGGCGGTGTAGGCAAGCGAGTGGTGCGCTGTCTGGTTGAGCGTAATTATCCCGTACGTGCCCTAGTTAGAAATGCCCAGAAAGCTAGGGAAATCCTTGGCAATAACCTGGAACTATTCGAGGCAGATATCACTATTCCAGACACCTTGACCCCAGCACTGTACAAGAACATTACTGCTATAGTGTGTTGTACAGGAGCGCGGATGCAACCGGTAGAAGGAGACACCCCGAACCGGGAAAAATACGATCAGGGCATCAAGTTCTATAGGCCAGAAGTGGTCGATAGCCCGGAACTATTGGAGTATCAGGGTATCAAGAACTTAGTACAAGCCGCAGCAGAGTATCTCGAACCAGGGAAACAACTCCTATTTGACTTCCAAAACCCTTCCGATGACTTACAAGAAACCTGGGGTGCTGTGGATGATGTAGTCATGGGTGGTGTCAGCGAGAGTTCAATCCGCCTGATCGACAAGGCTGCCCTGTTTACCGGCAATGTCTCAACAGCAAATTCTGGCGGCTTTGTGTCAGTACGCACCCGCAATCTCCCAACTCCCCTCAACTTAGCTGAGTACCAAGGACTAGAACTGCGAGTTAAAGGGGATGGTCAACGCTATAAATTTATATTGCGTAATGAATCGAAATGGGATGGCATTGCCTACTGCTATTCCTTTGACACCCAGAAAGATCAGTGGATAAACGTTTCTATTCCCTTTGCTGATTTGATTCCGGTATTTCGAGCCAAAACCTTGAAAGATGCTGCTCCCTTCAACCCCAGTCGCATCTTTGCCATACAGCTAATGCTGAGTAAATTTGAATATGATGGCGCACTGAACCCAAACTTTGCTCCAGGTTCCTTTGTCCTACAGCTCGAAACTATTAAAGCCTATGGGGGGATCACCAAGCCCCAATTCATTATGATTAGCTCAGCCGGGGTGACTCGTCCAGGTCGTCCAGGAATTAACCTAGAGGAAGAACCACCAGCGGTACGAATGAATGATCAACTGGGGGGAATTCTAACCTGGAAACTCCGGGGAGAAGACGCAGTTCGCGACAGTGGCGTTTCCTATACCATCATCAGACCTTGTGCTTTGACAGAAGAACCGGGAGGTCAAGCCTTAGTGTTTGCTCAAGGAGACAATATCCGAGGTAAAGTAAGTCGGGAAGATATTGCTGAACTTTGTATTCAGGTACTAGAGCAACCCAAGGCTTGTAATGTCACCTTTGAAGTCAAAGAGGCAAGTGATGGTTTGCGAGACTGGCAAACTCTCTTTTGCGATATCAATACGGACAGCAATTAAGTATAGGGTTTGTATCTAGGTTGTAAACACACTTCTTGCAAAAAAAGGCAATTATAATTAAGAATTAAGAATTTAGAATTTAGAATTTAGAATTTCTTCATTCTTAATTATTCCTTCTTAATTCCTCATTCTTAATTATTCCTTCTTAATTCCTCATTCTTCATTCTTCATTCCTAATTCTTCATTCTTCATTCTTCATTCTTCATTCTTCATTCTTCATTCTTCATTCTTCATTCTTCATTCTTCCTAACTTGCCAGACGCTCCGATGCTTGAGATTTCATCAGGGTAACCAACTCTTGGATTCCTCTTTTGACATGTCGCGTCACTGTCATCGGACTGACTCCAATTCGTTTGGCTGCCTCTTTGCGGGGGAGTTCTCGTAAGAAAACAAACTCTATAGCTGCCTGAGTTTTATCTTCTAGCTGACTCAAGGCACCCTGGAGCTGTTGTCGGTCTTCTTCCCAATAGTGTAAATTCTCTTCATAGTAATCCGGTAGAGTCTCTCCTAAAGTCATGGGTTGATCGACCTTCTGAGAAACCGTGGCATCCAAACTTAAAGGCAAACGATTTTGAACTGCCAATTTACTTTCCTGCCACTCTTGCAGTGATACATCCAAAGCCTTAGCAATTTCTTCATCTCTGGGGAAGCGTCCCAAGTTAGTTGCTAACTTTTTGCTGACTCTTTTCCCTGCCTGCTGGAGTTCCTGCCATCGGCGAGGAATCTTGACCAGAGAACCCCTATCGCGCAAGAAGTGTAGCATCTCACCGCGAATGTAAGGTACTGCCAAGGAACTGAATGCACAACCTTGATGGGGGTCGAACCGCTCAATAGCACGAATCAAGCCGATGTAACCCATTTGCTCGAGGTCTTCATAAGGTTCAGCACACTTCTGGCTGACTATATGAGCAATCTTCCTCACTAACCCAGCATTTAATCTTACTATCTGATTGCGAAGTTGAATTGATGGATTTCGGTAGTACGCAATCAGAAGTTCCATTCCTTGAAAACCAACAGACCCAATAGCCATTCTCAAAATATCCCAGAAGTGGAAACCTATTTACGACACGAGGCTTAGCCTAAGCAATTAATCTTCAACTCATTGTCATTAGAGATTCCCCTTTAGAACCATCGTCCTTTCACGGAAAAAACAAATTACCGTTTTTGTTTTCTCTGTACAATCACGCAGATTGGAACCCGAAGATAGTGAGAAATCGCTATACCGTCTTAAATGTGGTATAATATCTAACCTAATTAGCCGGAAGTGGCAACTAGCAAAGAGGATAACTAGTATTCTGTCAATTTAGTTTTGGTATTAGGTGTTAGGTATTAGGTGTTAAGTATTAGGTATTCCGAAAAAGTAGAGTTTACCCCTCAAGTCAATTTGGACGGAGTACTAGCAGTCGGTTTTCCCTCCTGCCACAAGATTGCGGATATGGTTCAAAATAGAAGTAGTTATAAATCAATGCTGATACTTGATCAGGAAAATTCTTGACTAAAATCTCATGAGTAGCACTAGTAACTTTCGTCAAGCAATTCGTGAATCTCAAGGTCGAGCCCTAGTTGGTCCGAATGTTATTGCTAATGCTCTGCCCTTCCTGGGTGGTGGATTAGTCTTAACTGCCCTAGGTGTCTATGGTGGTCTGGGGGTGATTTCAAGCAACCCAGGGCTATTTATGACCACCTTCTTGCCTGCCTTAATTGCCGAATTTATTCTTTTCTTCGTTGCCCGTGGTGTGGCTGAGAACGGAAACAACAGTGTAGCTTTGCCTCTTCTAGCTAGTTACAGTCTCTTGTCCGGCTACACCCTCAGTGGCTTAATATTCGTTGCCCTCGGAACAGGGGGTGTGGGCATGCAAGGCATTGCCATTGCTGCCTTTGGCTGTGGTGTAGCCTTTATGGCTGGCCGTCAAATTGGTTCTAATCTCTCAGACGAAGATGGCTTTGCTTTAGCCAAAACCGTCCAGATGGGTATGATTGCCTTGCTGGTGGTCTTGGTGGCTCAGCTAGTTTTATCCTTCTTTGGTGTATACACACCCAGCTTTCTAGAAATTGCTATCTCTGGCATCGGTGTGGTTATTTTTGCGGGTGCGGCTGTAGTGGATTTCTTCGTGCTGCCTCGCGCCTATCGTGATGACCAGTATCTACCTGCTGCCCTGTCAATGTACTTGACCTATATTAACTTGTTCGTGTTCATTTTGCGGCTGCTGATTGCCCTTAATGGTCGCGACTAAGACAGTGCAATACGATAGAACCCAATCGGGGACGGCAATGCTGTACCCCGATTTTTCTAGTTCCAAGCTGTGGTGCTAGACGTCATATAGGAGCCATAAACCCCAACAGAGCCTCAAATACAGCATCATGGGCAGTACTTTGATTTGTGCCCCTATAGCTAGCTATAGGGACAAGTCCTGTTCTGAAGCGGTTTTGTGATAGTATAGCAGTCGCCAGGGCAGTTAGGACATGACAAAAGTCTCACACCCTTTGTAAGCGATGCAGCGCGGTCTTGGGGGTTTCCCCCATGAGCGACTGCATCAAGAAGCGCAAGAGTTTGACTTCTGAC
>NZ_JAAHIE010000593.1:0-4142 GCF_010671945.1 Moorena sp. SIO4E2 | reverse complement strand
TATTATGAAGCAGTAGAATGGCTTAAAAAAGCCCGTGATGCTTATCTTGCCTCGGGGAGAGAACAAGAATGGTCAGATTACCGTACTAAATTAATAACTGTTCATGGCCGAAAACGCAAACTAATGGGGTTAATTAAATCCTATTTATTATTAGGTTAATTAACAATTGCCTTTTGAATTTAGCAACGCCCCAAATAGCTTTTCCGCTACTGGGCTACTTGGCTAACCTGACTTGCAACTCCAGGCAATTCCGACCATTGACCTGTAAGCGATACTCCACCCGATCCATTAGTCGATGGATAATTAGCCAGCCATAGCCATTTTCCTGTAAATCATCTGGATTTGGTTCTGTATAAGTGGATGGATCAAATCCTTGACCATAGTCCCAAATCTCCAGAGCAATATCCCGTTCTTTGAGTTCTAGGCAAATCAAGACCGGTAAATTCGGCTGATCGCGATGAGCATGACGAACTACGTTAGAGTAAGCTTCCACTAACACCAATCGCAAACGATTGGATAGACTAGGCCAATCAACACGATTTCCGAGTTCAACCTGCAAAATCCCTAGAAACCAGTTTTCGACAATGCTCAAAAACTTCAGGTCACTCGGTATCTGTAGTTCTGTTTTCATCCACTACAATACCTCCAGAGATACTAGGGTTTGGTCGTCTTCCTGAATCGGGTTGGTACGCTCTCGAATCCGAGCTAATAAATGACTCAGGTCAAAGGGAGCAGGTTCCTGAAGCAGAAGCTGCCAAAGACCCGATGACTCAAGCCTAGAGCTGGTGCTGGTTGACCCATGGGATGAAGAACCTGTCACTGGATTCACTGGATTCAGGGTTGCTTCCGTAATTCCATCACTTGTTAGTAGCAGGATGGTACCTGAATTTAATCTTAAATGTCCTGACTCCGCCTGCCAATTTGGCAAAATGCCCAAGGGAATACCCCGAACCTGGAGGTAAGTCGGCTCTGGAGTTTTTGACTCTGAGTGTTGTTGGACTACTTGGTGATGAGACCAAACCATAGGATAGCTATGACCAGCATTAGCATAAACCAACTGTTGCTTGTCAGGGGTATAACGAGCCAAGACCAGGGTAATAAAACAGTTGGTATGATAGAGGTCATCTGACATGGTGTGGTTAAGATTTTGGATCACTGTTTTTGGGTCTGGGGATGTTTCTTGAGCAAGTTCCCGTCGTAACATCGACATGGCACTGGTCATAAATAAGGCAGCAGGTACCCCTTTACCGGACACATCTCCAACTGCTAGCCATATATCTCCTTGGGGATGAACATACACTTCAAAAAAATCCCCACCAACCTGTCGCGCTGGGGTGCAGTGAGCTTGCACTCGCACCTGTTCCATCTCTGGCCAACTCTGACGCAGCAAATTATTCTGAATCTGGCGAGCTACATCTAGTTCATCCCGCATCTGCTGAGCCTGTAACTGGGTGCGTTGGAGTAGTTTTGCCTGAGAAATCGCTAACGCTGCTTGTTTAGCAACGGCTTCTATCAGCTGGATATCTTCTTTATTCCAAGACCCCTCACTCCCTTGCTGGTAGAGACACAACACCCCTAAGATCTGTTGTTGGTCCGGTAAGGGAACGATCAACTGCACCGAATTCTGATCATCCCTTGTTTCTTGCCACGACTTAGTCTCGGGTTTATCTAATACCTGTTGTATCATCAAATCAGTATCAGGGATATGAGGTGTCTTGCCATCCCCAGAAACCTTGTAGGTGAAACATTCTGGTGTGAGTTGGTTGAACTCTACCGGTCGCAGGATACAAGCCGTAGCATCAAAGGCTTGACCCATGGTGGTCACTACCTTTTGCAGTAGATTACTATAATCTAGGGATTCTCGAATTGCCGTTGTCACCATATTGAACAATTCTTCCCGTCGTAAGGCCCGAGAAAGTTCCCTGGTTCTTTTTTTTAGCACTTGGTAAGTTTCCGCAGCTTGTCGCACCACTGCTTTTAGTTCCTCACCCTGCCAAGGCTTTGTGATGTACTTATAGACCTGACCTGAGTTAATTGCTGCCACCAAATCTTCTATATCTGTGTAGGCAGTCAACAGGATGCGAATCGTATCTGGAAAAGGTTCTACTGTCCTGCTCAAGAATTCTGTGCCATTCATCCCTCCTAGGCGCTGATCTGAGATAATAATCGCCATCTCTCCTTCGGTGTCCAAAATATCTAAGGCGGTTATGGCATCATTAGCTCTGAATACTTGAAATTTTCGGCGGAAGGTTCTGTAAAGTAGATCTAAGTTGTCAGACTCATCGTCTACTACCATCAATTTCAGTTTGCCTTGATTTCCCTGACTCATCAGTAATTGTGGTTTGGTAAGGGGAAAACCGAAAACCCCTGTGATTTTAGGCATGGGCAGGAGGCTTTCCCCTTTGAGTTTAGCTTGGAGTTTCTGTATGTCCCTAGAGTCCACTGTTGGCGAAGTCGCCATTAAGCAAAACCTCGAACAGTTTCTCCTAGTGCTGTCGGTGTCTTTGAGTGTGGCAACCCTATCTCGAATTTTTTCCTGGTTCCGTAAAATTCCTTACACCCTATTACTGGTAATTGTCGGGTTAGCCTTGGCCTTTGTGGATGTCCGACTGGTTAACTTATCACCAGAACTGATTCTGGAAATTTTCCTACCCCCCCTACTCTTTGAAGCCGCTTGGAATATCCGCTGGCGCGACTTACGACGGGATTTGGTCCCCGTGAGTCTATTTGCGATCGTTGGGGTGATTATTTCCGTAGTTGGCATTGCCTTTGCCATCAATCAGCTGACAGGACTACCCCTGACCATTGCTTTATTGGTTGGAGCCAGTCTTTCTGCCACTGACCCAGTTTCGGTTATTGCCCTATTTCGGGAATTGGGTGCGGACAAACGCCTCAAAACCCTGATGGAGGGGGAAAGCCTATTTAATGATGGGGTAGCAGTGGTTGCTTTTAGTTTATTAGTCGGACTACCCCTAGGACTAGAAGAATTTTCCATTGCCACTAGTGTTGCCCGTTTCTTAGGGTTTGTGGGGATTGGGATTGGCATCGGTTGCATCATTGGTTTTGGCATTTCCTACGCCACCCAACGCTTTGATTTACCCCTGGTGGAGCAATCCCTGACCTTGGTTTCTGCTTATGGCACTTATTTAATTGTGGAGGAACTAGGGGGATCCGGGGTGATTGGGGTAGTGACCGTTGGGGTGATCTTGGGCAATTTTGGCTCCCGCATTGGTATGAACCCCCGTACCCGGTTGATTGTCTCTGAGTTTTGGGACTTCTTAGCCTTTTTTGTGAACTCGATTGTCTTTCTACTGATTGGTGACCAAATAAAGATAGCTAGTTTAGGGCAAAATATTAACTTAATTGGGGTTACTATCTTGGCTGTACTACTGACCAGAGCGATCGCAATTTATGGTTTGGGCGCATTCAGCAATATCTTGGTCAATTCTCAAATTGGTTGGCGGGAACAAACCGTCCTATGGTGGGGTGGCTTGCGAGGTTCGGTTTCCATTGCTCTGGCCTTAAGTGTGCCAGTTGTGTTAGAAGGACGGCAAGATATTATCGAAACTGTGTTTGGCGTGGTACTGTTTACCCTGCTAGTCCAGGGGTTAACCACTCGATGGTTTCTCGAAAAGTTAAATTTAATTGGTGACCAACCCCTACGTCAGCAATATTCTGAAGTTCTTGCCCGTCGCATCGCCCTGAATCGGGTCAGAAATTATCTTGAAGAGGGCTTAAACACCACAGAAATCGATTCCGACCTGTGGCGCTATCAAACCAAACTTATCGATTCCCAACTGACAACGATTAACGATGAAATTGAGGAGTTACGGAGTAAGCACCCTGAACTCCAAACCCTTGACCTTGAGCAACTTCAAGAAACAATGTTAGATATTGAAGCTGATACCTACGCCGAATTTATTCGTTCTGGACGGCTCAATGAAAACCTTTCGCCGATTATGCAGCAGGTACTTATTGATGCAGATCAGAAAACTATTGATATTGAGAGTGTTACTTGACACTCCCCGCCCTGGAAGGACGGGGATTCTTGTTTCAACGAGGTGACTTGTTATCCCTTGCCGGAGCCAGGAAAAATAGAGGTCTCCTCTCCCCAAGCGTAGTTGGTCTTTGACCTAGGTTTC
>NZ_JAAHIE010000592.1:0-4145 GCF_010671945.1 Moorena sp. SIO4E2 | reverse complement strand
CGTGAGCCTTTAAATGTTCGGGCATTTCAGCCATTAGTAAGGGATTTTCTTCTAACCATTCATTCTGGGCTACTCCTCGCCACACGGCTTCATATTGAATAAAGCGATCGCGCAATTGATCGAGTTCCTGTAGGCAAAATTGCTCAAACCCTGCCGCTTCAAAGATGGCCAAACGCAAATAGGTTTCAAAGGCTTTGATATCCGTTTCAACTTCCAAGATTACCTCCTCCGCTGAATTGGTAGGTTTTGGTGGCACATCCCCAGAGACGTCACGAATACCTAATAGCTCATGGCGCAGCTTGGGATCATAGAGCAACTTTGACCCACGATTTACATATCGTTTTAGCACGCTGAAAGCCTTCTCTTCCCCACTGTAGTAATTATCGACTAGTTCTATATCGGCTCCCAGTCTTTTCACAATACGCTGACGAGTTTCACTCCCTAAAGGTCCACGAATTAAGGAGTCGGCAACGGGACGGGCAAAGCGAAGAAATAACGCCGTCAAACTTCGACTTAAGACTTCCACAAACTCCTCGGGATTACCAATAAGTCGCTGCTCTAATTCCTGGGTTTTCCAGAGTAACGTGGTCAGATAGTCAACTAACTTTAATGCTTCTTCCTTGATTTCCAGAGCAAGGTTATGAGCAATATCTACTAAGAAAATGCTAATGGTAGCAGAAAGTTCTTTCCGCCAGTTATAGTCAGTTAATTTAGCATCAAATACACCGGAATTATTTTCTTTAAAAATTTGCTGTTTTCTTTGCTCAGTATTGGTTCTAATTTCTTCAATTTTAGTCTCAATATCCTGGAGGTATCGAGACCGAAATTTTTCTACAATATCTGAATTGAGAGATTCTTCTCCTTCTGCAGTAGAGTTCCATATATTATCATTATAATAGTCGCTGAGGTCTGCTTTAATCGTTTTCCACTTTTCTTCCCACCACTGGGAAAATTCAATACGACGTTGATTTTCTTGTAATCGCTTGGCTTCCGCTGGATTCTCTGAATAACGCTTACTAACGATATCAAAAATTTCTTTTGATGTTGTTAATATATTTTCAATTATAGCCTCACAACGTTTCTGTAAAACAGTAACCCGTTTATTATTAATATAGTCAGTAATACGAGCCTTGATTTCCTGAATCCCAGTCGCGTCTTGTTTTAAGACTTCCTCATTTTCGATACCTGTCACAGAGTTAAGCTTAGTTAAAATTTCTTCAGGACTGCCAACTGATTCCAATGTTTGTTGATTAGCGAAGCCATTTAATACTAAATAAGCTCCCGCTGAACCGTGTACAATTTGCTCAGGAGATAATTTAGCTATTTCATGCCATCTATTTGATGCTTCATCAAGGTGTTCTTTAAGAGCTGCTGGACTAGCCAACTGATCAATCCGACTCAAGAAAACGAAAAATTTATCTGCAACGTTTACATTCTTATCACCCTGCTCAGTAAACTCAACAATTTTAAGTTCGTAGCCCTTGGGACTAGGATCTCGCTGTACCAAAATTACAGCATCACAATCTGACAGCATTTCTCTAGATTCTTCTATATGCTTGGCTAAACCTGAGTCTAATCCAGGCACATCATAGAAAACAATACCTTCAGCCTGGGCGAGTTTATTGGTATACAGCCTAGCTTCTAATACTGCATGGGCGTATTGCTCATCAGCAACATACTTGTTCAGGTCTTTGTTAATGTCTTCTAGGCGAGTAAATGGGATAGTTTTCCGACCTTCGCTACGAACTTGTCTTAAAGTGTCTTGATACTTTCGGATTGTCTCTAAATCTTGTTTTGCTCCATCACTATGTTTAGAATTACTGTTGGAAGCTGATTCCAGTTCATGCAAAAGACGGGTAAATTGTTCTTCGGTTTTAGGCTCAACTTCTAGCCTTTGCTGAGAATCTTGTTCAACGGAATAAATTTGTGTCGTTGTAAAGGTACAACGTCCCGCTTTTGCTGGCAGTAAATCACAATCTAACCAGGCATTAACAAATGTACTTTTTCCCGCCTTTTCCAAGCCCACAACAGCAATCCGAAATTCTCGCTTCTTCAAGCGTTCAAGCTGACGACGAGCAGGTTTTTCTTCTTCCAACAGCACCTCTTTGAGGTGACCAGGAACTCCGGCTTGAGGAAGCTTGGCTAAATCAAGGGCGTGGCGCAACACAGTTAAAGCGTGACTTAAACGAGTTTCATAATAGGATGAAGCAGTTTTCCAATCCATTTTTCCAATTTATTTTATAGCGTTTATTGCATGTATGAGGTACAGTAAGCAACCTCAAAGTCTCCCTTTTTAAGGGAAACGGGGGATCCCTTGGTACTTCATGGGAAACAGAATTGCTATAATTACTTAAGCGCAGATGAAATTTTCTAAACCATATATTTTGATAAGACGACCAATTTTATCGATTTTCGCATCACCATCAGGTAGATTCTTTCTAAGCTCGAACTTTGTTGTTTTACCAATTATATTCTCACCCCCAGGAATTATCAGCTGGATGTAGGCATCTTCCTTACTCGAATAATTAATACTATCCGGACTGAGCTTGAGGTTTACTTTTTGGTCAATAGCTTCAACTGAAGCATCACATAAAAAATAAGACGCAGACAATATAAGTTCTTTAACACGATTTGAGGGAATCAGATAATCTTGATTCAAGCCACTTAATTGATCAGAAGGAACAACTAAGCACAAAATAGAGTATTGTTGTGTAGAGTCTTTTAGTGGCGGTGACGGTGGTGGTGTATTTGGCTCTGGTTTTTCTTGGGTTTTAAAAATCACTGGTTTCAGAAAAGCGTAGGAGCCAATAACTATAAGAGAGATGAAAAGTATAAAGTATACTTTCAACCAAAGCTCAGGAGTAACTCGTAAACACTGCGTCAACGGATCTTCTTCTGGCAACGGCTTATCTAATACTTCTTTACATAATACTTCTAATACTCTATCCATATTATTACTCCAATCATTGTCATCATCGTCAATGAAATACTTTTTAAAAAACTGCAAGTCTTGTTTGATGGTCGAATCCTGAGTTATATTGAAATGCTCACAGATTTTCTGGTAGTTGTCTGGAGACAGCTTGCTGATGGCTGTATACATACAACCCTTATCGGTTGAGTTGCAGTATTCCTTAATTTCACGATAAACTTCGTCGAAGCGACTTCGAGATTCTTTATCCATTTGGTTATCATACTCTTTTAAGGAAAATTGGAATATTGATAAAGTTGCTCCCCTAGCTTACAGAATAGAGGGAAACTACCTCAGCACTTTTCCAGCTTTCTTAATATTTTCCTTAAGTTGTTTAGCTTCCTGGTGTAGCGGATTCCAGATCGATAAGTCTTTTTGTAAAGATAGTTGAGCTTGATCATAGGCTTTATCTAGCCGCTCTTGATAACGGTCTACAATTTCTTTTTGAGAAGACTCAACCTTTTTTATAAACTTATTCATTTGACAGATAAACCAATCCGCCACCTGACTATAAATTTCTATTTCTGCCTGATTTTTTTGCCATAGCCAGTGTTTATTGATGTCTTCTATTTTGGGTAACTGAGCATTATCACTAGAGCGTGTTTCTTGTTTAATCGTCTTTACTTTTCTTTTAAATAAAAATAAAGTTCGCTTGAGTTCCGTAACTTCAACGTCTTCTAGCCATGTGCCTTCTATAATTGCGAATCCAGCTTCAAACTTAAATTTTGGCTCAGGTATACTATCAATTATCTCAAGTTCTGATCTCGAAAAGCTAATCGCTAAATTGGGGGCAATATTCCCCATTCCTTCCTCAAGAAGAGACAGGTAATAATCCAATAAAGTCTTCAAGCCATCAACTACCCCTTTCATCTCTCGATCTAATATTTGTTTGACAGCTTCATTCATCAGACCCTTTAATGCACTAGTCAATTGATTGAGTTTATCATTAAGCTTCCTTAAATCTTTTTTCTCTTGCTCAGTACGTGCTTCGATCTTATTCCCATTTTTAGTAGGATATTCTAAATCAATTAAATCTCTAATTACTCCTTCTAAAAGATTCAACTTGTCCGGATCAGCTGCTTGAAGCACTTTGCTATCTAAACAGATTTTTCCTGTATCCAAAGACTCAACCGTTGGCGTCAATATTTCTTTTACTACTGCTTGCTCTACTCCTCTA
>NZ_JAAHIE010000591.1:0-4157 GCF_010671945.1 Moorena sp. SIO4E2 | reverse complement strand
TCAGTTGTGATCTCCGTCAGTCCTGACCCAATACAATTATTGCTACACTCAAAGAAAATTCTGTAGTGAATGCAAGAGACTGCTCAATATTCCTGTGCCTATTATGGTGAAACCATTTTGACCTTTGTAGATCTAAGCGCTGGTGAACAGCAATCCTATATCGAAGATTGTCAAGTCTGCTGTCGTCCAAATATTTTGTATGTAAGGGTAGATCAAGAAACTCTCGATATTGAGATTGACAGTGATTATGATGGCTAACTAAAAGGCAGATTGACCCAAGTTCACTCTTGGTAAGGATTTATGATTAGATTTGTGGCTAGCATGGTGCGTCTACCCAGAACCTTGCTACTGATAGGGACAGTGGCGAAACTCACCCATTTGCTCAATCTTAAGGTAAATGCCCATGCCCACTCATGCACTATTATGCTCCAAGCAGTTGCTAGGGGGACTATACGTTAACGAAGAGGAGCAACATTCGGTATTTCCTCTGAAACATACAGACGTTTACGCCAAAATTACCGGTCACCTGTCACGGGTAGAGGTGACACAGACCTTTGAGAATCCTTTCAGCCAACCCTTAGAAGCGGTCTATATCTTTCCACTACCGGATGAAGCAGCAGTGGATCAGATGGAGATTAAATTAAGCGATCGCATAATTGAGGGCAATATCAAAAAACGGGAAGACGCTCAAACTATCTACGAGCAAGCTTGCAGTCAGGGGCGGAGTGCGGGACTCTTAGAGCAAGAACGGGATAATATTTTTACTCAATCTCTAGCTCACATTAAACCAGGGGAGCAAATTGAGGTCACCCTTCGCTATACCGATCAGCTACAGTTCCAGGGGGGTAACTATGAATTTGTCTTCCCAATGGTAGTTGGCCCCCGTTTTATCCCTGGTACTCCCATTGATGAGAGTGGGGATACTGACTTCGTTCCCGATGCTTCCCGAATCACTCCACCCTTGATTCCCCCAGACATTCGCTCAGGTCATGACATTGGGGTAACCGTTGAGATTGACGCTGGAGTAGCAATTACAGAGATTTATTCTACCTCCCATCAGATTAACATTGAACAACTCAACATTGAACAACAGGGGGCAATCCTGCGGGTCAAACTGAGTCAGGAAGACACGATTCCCAACAAAGACCTGATTCTACGCTATGGGATTGCCAAGGAGCAAACTCAGACAACACTACTTACCCACTCAGATCAACGAGGCAATCATTTTGCTGTGTATCTTATCCCTGCGTTGGACTATAGCACCGATGAGATTGTGCCAAAGGATGTGGTGTTCGTGATCGATACCTCTGGTTCTCAAATGGGGGATCCTCTGCTAAAGTCTCAGGAATTGATGCGTCGGTTTATTAATGGACTCAATCCGAAGGATACCTTTACCATTATTGATGTTTCAGATAGGGCTACCCAGCTATCCACCAAACCCTTATCGAATAGCCCCCAAAACTGTAGAAAGGCGATTAACTACATCAATCAATTAAAAGCCAACGGTGGTACTTATTTACTCAAAGGTATTCGTCACTTGCTGAATTTACCGGCTGCACCGGAGGGACGACTACGGAGTATTGTACTGCTAAGTGATGGCTACATTAGCAATGAGAATCAGGTACTAGCAGAAGTACAGCAACAGCTTAAACCTGGAAATCGCATCTATAGCTTTGGTGTCGGCAGTTCTCCGAACCGGTTTCTGCTGAATCGCTTAGCTGAAATTGGACGGGGAATAGCTAGAATCGTGCGTCAGGATGAACCAACTGAAGCAGTAGCGGAACAGTTTTTCCGTCAAATTAATAACCCAGTGCTAACCAATATTCACGTTACCTGGGAAGGCCTAGGGGAAGCGATAATTTATCCCAATCCC
The DNA here is from genome assembly GCF_010671945.1 of Moorena sp. SIO4E2. Lineage (NCBI taxonomy): Bacteria > Bacillati > Cyanobacteriota > Cyanophyceae > Coleofasciculales > Coleofasciculaceae > Moorena > Moorena sp. SIO4E2. The sequence goes on along the minus strand of NZ_JAAHIE010000591.1, from coordinate 2,284 downwards.
ACTCCGGATCTATTTACCCAGCAGCCTTTGGTTATCTGTGGACGTATTTCTCCCATTCAAGAGTTCCAGGCAGAACAGTTGCAGGTTAGCAAGTTGAAGGTTAAAAGTTTGGAGAATAACCTACCGGACTCGAAGGTTACAGCTGAAGAACTTTCAACCAAACAACATTCAACCTTAACCCCAAACCAACCTTGGCCAAAAGGCCACGCTACCCGAACAACCCCTACTGGCACTCTCAGGATTACGGGTACTAGGGGGGATGGTAGTTACTACCAGAAAAGATTTAACCTCAATTTTGATCAAGCCAACAATCCAGCTATTGCCCAGCTGTGGGGTAGAGCAAGGATTAAACACCTGATGCAGCAAATGTTGAGCTGTGAAACTAAAGCTGGGGTAGAGGCAGTGACGGAAACAGCGTTGAGTTATCAACTATTGTGCCAGTACACCGCTTTTGTGGCTGTCAGTGATCAGGTACCGGTTGCAGGTGAAAGCCACCTCATATCGATGCAAGTACCAGTAACAATCCCAGAAGGAGTTAACTGGGAAGGCATGATCAAAAGTACTTTTGCTAGTGCAATTCAGGATAGACTCAGGCTACAGAAGTGGCGTTCAGGGTTGAGAGCAGGGGATAAGGAGAGCAGGAGACAAGCAGCAATTGACATCAATTCCAAATTCTTGCCTGATGAGCAGGGGAAAAAGGGGAAACCGAAGAACTCTAAGATCAACCGATCGTTACTGTTTTCCCTCTCTCCCTTATCTTCTGGCACCGCCTGGTCTTCTCCTATCCCAAGATCTGTGTTACCAATAAGTGAATATAGGAAATTGGGGGTTAAAAGCAAAGCTTGGATTCAACAGTCAGAGTATAGGCAAAACAGGTACCAAGAATCTAAGCTAACCTGTAATAATGATAATCGCTATGATACCCATCAGGCATCAGAAATGAGCCCTCAGGATTATATTCTTTCTAAGACAGTTCAGGATAGCCTCAATGATAATGATAATCGCTATGGTACCCATCAGGCATCAAAAATTATTACTGAGGACTATTTAGCCAATCAATCACCAGATAATTTTGAATTGACCTTGGTCTGTCCTAGATTGATTAAAAAGGTGAAGTCAGAGATATTAAGCTCAGCGGCAATCAGCCATCACAGGTTACAGTTGGTCAGAGTTAAGGGATTAGATGAAATAGGGACAACCTGTTTAACCCAACATCTGCAACGATTGAACCTACCCCTAGGGGTAGCTGGTGAAATTGTCTTCGAGTTCCTAGTTCGTAGAGGTCGCGTGATCAGGGTGATGTGGGATGAAGCAGCCTCTACCCTGACCGAAGCCCAAATGATTGATTTGATTAAGCGATCGCTTTCTTGTTGGCGAGTGCCCGAAACCTCTGTAAAGAGCGTGTGTTTAACCTTACGCATTAACGAAGGTGCAACTCAATGACATCTTGCTTAATCGTGAGATCATAATCTTGATAGAAATTGTGTCCTAGCAGTCCAATTGACAGGGATGGACTAACAGCAACCAGTAGGTTGTTAGCCACAATACCTCCTGCGGCAGCGGAGGCCAAGCGACCCAGGGGTACATCAACTGTACCATTAGCTGTATCCATCGTGGCAGTTCCTTCTGGTTTCAATCCCAAAGCTTTTGCCATTTTTGGGGTAATTGTCACGACGGATGCTCCTGTATCAACCACCATTTCAAAGGTTCGTTTACCATTAAAAGTGACATCAATCACAGGAGTGTTATAGACTCGGCGTTTGATCGGGATTGTAATCACTCCTGAACTGTTTTGCTTTGATATGCCACAAAGTTTGCCAAGGTCAATCAGATTGCCATTGGCATCCCGCATGAAACAGGGTAAATCGATTTGAGCTTTAGAAACAGCAGGAGTCAGGGTGCTGGTTGTGATTACAAATAATGTTGTTAATAGTTGGATTGGTAAATAGGGTTTCACCTGATTTATCTACTCCAGTATTTTGATTAGTACAAACTTTTAGGAAGGATTAAGGATGAAGGCTGACTCTGGACTTATCGCCTAATCCTAGATTACCCAGGGAAACTCTTAAACCAACACTACTCTTAGAGAGAGTTTATAGATACACTTTAATAATAGCTAATCGGTAATAAATCAATTAGCAGATAGGGAATCGTTGTTGGCTCGTTATCGGGAAAAGTTTGGGGAGTTATGCTGATAGCTGGCACTATTACAAAAAAACTTAATAAAGGAAGTCATAACAATCGATTTGAGTACTGAAATCGATGCAGCAAGGGAACAGGGGAG
>NZ_JAAHIE010000590.1:0-4175 GCF_010671945.1 Moorena sp. SIO4E2 | reverse complement strand
TCCCATTCTGTGCCGCAATATCTACTGGAGCATCTGCTGCTAATTGTTGATAGAAGCGACAAGCAAATCGATTCGCAGTGGTGTTAGTAACTTGATACTGCATCGCCACCACAACCGGGATATTTTGCTCAATAATGCTAGAGGCAACTCCTACAAATGCCTGAGATTCAGACAACTTTCCCCCTTCACAAGCTTGCAGCATCACCAAACCCGGACGATGTTGATTAAACAGTTCGCTAAAATAATCAGCATCCACCCAATTGGCTTTATCCGAATCAGGATTGACCAAGGCAATTTCACCCACCTCTTGATTACCTTTATTCCGCAAACGTCCATGACCAATGAAGTGAAATATGTGAGGTTTACTTGAGAGAATAGTATCAATTACTTCAGGGTTAGCTGAAGTAAAAGTTGGCAGTAACTCAACCCGATTTGCCTGTTTTTTTGCCAGTTTTTCCAAAGCGTCTTGTACTGGTGCATAAGCCACAGTTGCTAAATCTGAAGGAGCAGACACAACCAAAGCAATTCTCAGCTTTTCATTGTGATCCAACTGAATCGCTTGTGCCGGAATCCCTTGCGATCGCTTCCGAGAGAAAGCCAAATCTGGAGCCGTTCCCATCCACATTCTTCCTAATTTAGCTCGTGAGGGTAAACGCAAAAATTCCCAAGGAAGGGCAGCCACTTCTGGCATCGACCGTTCGTCAATATCTAGTTCTACGCGAAGTAGTTGTTTGTTTTCATGCACTACCTGATTGTAAAATTCAACGAAATTTTGGCGCAGGACATCATCAAATAGAACATCAAATAAAGCTTCTCCCAGTGCCCGTGTCTTAGTGGAATCATTGAGTTCACCTTTTTGAGCAATTTCCAATAAGGGAGTAATTTCTTCGAGTTTTTCCTGGTAGCGAAATACTCCAGAGGGTTGTCCCAAATTTTTATTTTGATTATCCCTCTTTTCCACCTGCACGCGATTGCGGTTAGCAACACTAATGCGATAGGTGTAGTAGGTTTTATCCATAGGTTGCTACTTTGATAATTCAGTTTACTTAGCAATAAAAGTAACGCCTTAAAATCATCCTTAAACTGATTACAACTCAAGGCAATAATAATCCAAAGCACTAAGTCCTGGACCTTGCATCCACCGTGAATCAGGTTTCCAAGCACCATTGGCTTCTTCCCGACGGCGAGTCCGGACAGTGAGCTGATTACCTTCAAATATCAGTAGATTATATTGCCAGGGATAACCGGGTCTTAGTTCAAGGGTCGGTGCGCCAAAAGTCCCAGCACAAATTTGGTCGAGTTTGCGCCCACCTGGGCTGAGGTCATAACGGAAAAGACTGGTTTCGGCTCTGTGGATGTGTCCGTGAAGAAAGAAGCGGAATCCAGCAACGGCCAATTGTTCGATGAATCCTTGGTCACTAATGCTATCGCTTCCAGTACTAGTTCGGGGATGGTGCCAAACCGCTATTTTCAGGCAGTTGCCGTAGTCTTGATTACGGCGAATCTCCGTCAGGGACTTGCTAAGAGCACCTGGGTGGATGCTAGCACGGTTTCTGAAGTGGTGATCCAGTTCCCAAGCCGAGTTTAGTCCTAGGATCAGCAGGTTTTGGTCTGGAAGATGGTCGATAATGGCTTGCTCGTCATACTCCAGGGGATAGGGTTTAGCTTTGATGGCTTGATAGAATTTACTGAAGTGGGCAAAGCGTTGTTGGTATTTAGTTTCATCTCGGACCCGAATCACATCTTCACCTTTGATGTAGTGACCCTCTTTGAGTTCACCATCGTAGTCTTCGAGATCCCACAACTGATAAGCCCGCTTTGCTAGTTTCCAGTTGAGGTCATGGTTACCCGGAACTATAACAATTTGCTTCGGCTCTAGGGGGAAGTCTTGGCGGAAGTTGTCGAGAAACTGTTGTGCAGCCTGGTATTCTTGTTCCGTGGAATAATTCGCTATATCACCAGAGAAGATAAGAGCATCAAGGCGAGGGATTTGAAGGTCTTGGGTAAGGTCTTGGGCGAGTTGGTTTGACCAAAGGGTAGCTTGCTCAGGGCTGGTAATATGGAGGTCCGAGAGATGGAGGATGTATATGGTTTCAGTCCCATTGCTAAAATCCCTGGCGTAATGGGTTTGATGATTTGCACGACTTTTGTAGTCATTTGATTTTCCGGATTCAGTTTGTACTTGACGCTTGAACAGATAGCCATCTTTCACACGCATGAAAATGACAGGAGTAGCAAAATCCCGCTTGCGATCTTGCGCTGGACCCTGAATTATGGCACGTCGCCCATACTGAGCAGCAATATCTACTGGGTCATCTGCTGCTAATTGTTGATAGAAGCGACGAGCAAATCTACTCCCAGTGCTGTTAGTAACTTCATACTGCATCGCCACCACAACCGGAATGTTTTGCTCAATAATGCTCGAAGCAACCCCTACAAATGCCTGAGATTCAGACAACTTTCCCCCTTCACAGGCTTGCAGCATCACCACACCAGGACGATGTGTATTAAACAGTTCGCTGAAATAATCCGCATCCACCCACATTGCTTCATCCAAATCAGGATCGACCAAGGCAATTTCACCCACCTCTTGATTACCTTCATTGACCAAACGCCCATGACCAATGAAGTGAAAAATGTGGGGTTTTTGCGAGAGAATACTATCGATTACTTCTGGATTAGCTGAATTAACAATCGGCAGCAACTCAACCCGATTTGGCTGTTCTTTTGCCAGCTTCTCCAAAGCTTTTTGTACAGGTTCATAAGCGACAGTTGCTAAATCCGGAGGAGCAGACACAACCAAAGCGATTCTGAGCTTTTCATTCTGATCCAACTGAATCGGTTGTGCCGGAATCCATTGAGAGCGCCTCCGAGAGAAAGCCAAATCTGGCACCGTTCCCATCCAGATTCTTCCTAAGTTAGCTCGTGCCGGTAAACGCAAAAATTCCCAAGGAAGGGCAGCTACTTCAGGCATTTTTCGTTCATCAATTTCCAGCTCTACGCGAATTAGTTGTTTGTTTTGATGCACTACCTGATGGTAAAAGTTTACGAAATCTTGGCGCAGGACATCATCAAATATAACATCAAATAAAGCTTCTCCCAGTGCCCGTGTCTTACTCGAATCATTCAGTTCACCTTTTTGAGCAATTTCCAATAAGGGAGTAATTTCTTCGAGTTTTTCCTGGTAGCGACATAATCCACAGGGTTGTCCCAAATCCTGATGTTGATTATTCCACTTTTTCACCTGCACGCGATCGCGGTTAGCAACACTAATGCGATAGGTGTAGTAGGTTTTAACCATAGGTTACTGCTTTTATAATTCAGTTTACTTAGCAATAAGCTGTCTAGACATAATTAGCTGCTTTGGGTAGAGTCAGCGTCCACTCTTCACGATCAACACCGCGAGCAAAACGATCTGCTACTTCATTCTTTTGCCGAAGTAACTGTTTCAATCTATCAGACAAGTCTTCTAAAACAAGCCGTATATCCGCCGTCAACCAATTGAGATCGGGTTCAGCCCAGGCTGTACCCCGCAGTGTAATCGATTCAGTTCCTTTCGGGACTTTAAAGACAATCGCAAATTTCGCTGTCCCGATTTTCTGTAACTCATTATCCTGAATACGCCAGTAGCAGGTAGAGTTCCCTTCACCATTGGTCAGGATTTCAGGATGACCGAGTTCGTATCGATAGGCGGGAATAGCAAGGAACGCCTTAAAATTATCCTTATTACCAACATTTGCCTTTAGCTCACCGGGAAGCAATTCAGCCAGTTCAGCCGCCAACTGAGAACTATCCACTCCCATCATCCAGTCTAGGTTGCCATTCAAACCCACCTCCATCCCGACACCAAAACTCATAACTGAGCGCCACTGTTGTGTGGGAAATAGACTTTGAATAATTGGCTCACCGCTTCCTTTCGGACTAAAATCCAACTGGCAGGTCAATCGCCAAAATCTAGCAGCCCGCTCTGGACGCAAATCGACAGTGAGTGTCATGGAATAGAAGTCCCACTCTGACATCTGTTGCTTGTAGATATCCTTCAGTTCAGTAAGCTGTTGCGCATTTAAACTGTGATAACAGCATTGCCTTTGTTTTTTATTTTTCGTACCCATTTTATAATTAACCCTCCTTCATTTAAAAGATGATTTAACAAACATTCTAATTCTTCAATTGAT
>NZ_JAAHIE010000059.1:21766-23714 GCF_010671945.1 Moorena sp. SIO4E2 | reverse complement strand
CAAAAACAGTTTGGTTCAAATGTTTATTATAGTACACAGAACGTTGGCCACCCTACTTGTATCAAAAACTTGTAGGGTGGGCAAAAACAGTTTGGTTCAAATGTTTATTATAGTACACAGAACGTTGGCCACCCTACTTGTATCAAAAACTTGTAGGGTGGGCAAAAACAGTTTGGTTCAAATGTTTATTATAGTACACAGAACGTTGCCCACCCTACTTGAATTGGTATTTTTTGGAGACCTATCAGCGATCAGCTATCAGCTACGCGAACGGCTAAAAGCCTGTGGTGACGCTACACCGAACAGTTTATGCCCATAGCGCATGCCACTTGAAAAATAAGCTGACGGCTGACGGCTGACAGCTGAATACTTAGTTTTTGATAGACCACGCTATGCTGGTAATGACCAAAAACTAAAGACCAATGACCAAACTCTTGCGCTGGGTTACTGGGCTAGTGGGTGTATGGATAGCTTGGAATTTACTATCTCACCTGGTAGCAGAAATTCTATGGTTCACGGAAGTGGATTATCTATCCGCTTTCTTTCTGCGTTTGCAGACCCAGCTGAGTTTGTGGGTAATTGTATTTATCATATCATTGGGGTTTTTGCTCACCAATTTATGGTTAGCCAACCATTTCAAGCATCCAGAAAACTTAGCAGATCTCGAGATTACCTGGCTAAAAGGGTTCAAGACTCTTGACTCTTCATCCTTAACCCTTAACCAAACACGGTTAAACTCACCCTCCCCAATAGTGAGATCGGGAGTGAGACCAAGAGGAAAATTTTCTAAAAAACGCCCAGCCTTCAGATTGCGATCGCTTTTGCCATTTGCCCTAGCACTCAGTTTATTAGTTGGGGTGGTGCTGTTGTACTACGGAAAAATGGCCTTTTCTGTTTGGCATTTCCATCGAGAAACCTTGTCAGCCACCTTTATGAGTGAAGCGACACCCCCCCTACCGTCACCCTTGGGTTGGGTATCTCTCGGAAAGCTATTTTTATCAGAATCCAGAAGCAATCTGGTTTGGCAGCTGGGGATGATCTCCGCAGTGATGGTAGGGCTAATGGTAAATGCTCAGTTGTGGTTAAGAGCGATCGCCCTAGCACTAAGTTTTGCCTGGGCGATGGTGATTTCAGAACAATGGGGCAGAATTTTAGAGTATCTCTATCCCACTCACTTTAACACTACCGAGCCACTATTTGGACAGGATATCGGCTTCTACGTATTTGGTGTACCGGTATGGCAACTATTGAATTTTTGGCTAGGGGGCTTATTTCTCTTTGGTCTAGTTGCGGTATGGCTAATTTACTTAACCTCAGGCAATAGCCTCTCAGATGGGAAATTTCCGGGATTTTCCCAAAACCAACTACGACACCTGTATGGCCTTGGGTCTGCTGTGTCGGCAATCACAGCCTTCCACTATTGGCTTTCCCGGTACAACTTACTGTATTCAACCCGTGGTGTTGCTTATGGTGCGGGCTATACCAATGTCTCAGTCAAGTTGCCCTTTAATACAGGATTGAGCATTCTCGCATTTGCGATCGCACTGTTGTTACTCTTGAGAGCAATTTTCTGGATACGCCGCCTGCCCACCAAAATACCAGTAGCATTGTGGATACTCGGCTTATACCTAGGGATATGGGGAATTGCTGGGATAATCTTACCTGCAGCAGTGCAACGGTTTAAAGTCGAACCCAACGAGTTAGCCTTAGAAAGACCCTATATTGCTCGGACTATTGCCCTGACGAGAGCAGCTTTTGACCTCGATAGTATTGAAGCTGAAACCTTTAACCCCCAAGGTAATCTCACCAGCACCGATCTAGAAAAAAATCACCTAACCATCGACAACATTCCCCTGTGGGATACCCGCCCCTTATTACAAAGTAATCGTCAGCTGCAACAACTGAGACTTTACTACCAATTTACCGACGCCAATTTTGATCGCTACAC
>NZ_JAAHIE010000059.1:17095-21240 GCF_010671945.1 Moorena sp. SIO4E2 | reverse complement strand
AGGGAATTAGACTATGATGCTGTGCCCAAACAAGCACAAACTTGGGTTAACAAACACTTAGTCTATACCCATGGCTATGGGTTTACCCTCTCTGCTGTGAATCAGGTAGGAGAGGGAGGACTGCCATACTACTTTATTAAAGACATCGGTTCTGGTGGAGGTGAAGCGCTCAAAGGAAGCTTATATACATCCTCTCCAGAAATTCGTGATAGTATCCCCATTGGTCAACCCCGGATTTACTACGGAGAACTGACCAATAACTATATCATGACCTCCACCAAAACTCAGGAATTAGACTATCCCAGTGGAGAAGAAAACGTTTACAACACCTACGATGGCACTGGTGGTGTTGCCCTAAACTCCTTTTGGCGGCGGTTAGTGTTTGCCCAGTATCTTAAAGACTGGCAGATGGTACTGACTGGGAATTTCACACCCAAAACACGGTTACTGTTCCGCCGTAATATTCGGCAACGGATTCAAGCGATCGCTCCCTTCTTACGCTATGATGCTGACCCCTACCTGGTAATTGCTGATACTTCTGTTGGGGAGTCAGGGGTCACTAAGAATTATCTTTACTGGATTGTGGATGGCTACACCACAAGCGATCGCTACCCCTATGCCGACCCAGGTGACAACCAGTTTAACTACATCCGTAACTCCGTAAAAGTGGTTATTGATGCCTACAATGGCGATGTTAGTTTCTACATAGCTGACCCAAAAGACCCGATTATTCAAACGTGGAGTAAGATTTTCCCGAATTTCTTCAAGTCACTGGATCAGATGCCCAGCAACCTGCGGACTCATTTGCGCTACCCCATTGATCTATTTAACATCCAATCCGAGCGCTTGCTAGCATATCACATGACTGACCCCCAGGTCTTTTACAACCAAGAGGATTTGTGGCGGATTCCCCAGGAAATTTATGCTGGTAAATCTAAATCAGTGGAACCCTACTACATTATCATGAAACTGCCCAAGGAGAAATCAGAAGAATTTATCTTGCTCCACCCCTATACACCTACAGGTCGTAATAATTTAATTGGTTGGCTAGCTGGTCGTTCTGATGGCGATCATTATGGCAAGTTACTCCTGTATCAGTTTCCCAAGCAACAACTAATCTATGGACCAGAGCAAATTGAAGCCCTGATTAATCAAGATCCAGTCATCTCTCAACAAATTTCCTTATGGAATCAAAAGGGTTCAAGAGCAGTTCAGGGGAATCTTTTGGTTATTCCCATCGAGCAATCTCTACTGTATGTTGAGCCATTGTATATAGAAGCTGAGCAACATAGTCTGCCAACATTAGTGCGAGTTATTGTGGTTTATCAAAACCAGATTATTATGGCTCAAAATCTAAAAGAAGCACTTGATGCCATCTTTAAGCCAGAGCAAAGTAAGACACCAACAATTGTACGTCCAGTCGAGGAAACTGCACTCCCTTAGCTAATCTAGCTAAATCCGGTTTTCATACCCTTAATAAAAATATCCCTATCTCCCTATCTCCCCACACTTACCACACTCCCGATGATGGGTATTCAACCAGACTTGATATGATGGCTAAATTTGATGGCTAAATCTAAAATCTCTGGTAGAGACTCTAACCTTTGAGGAGAACATATCCATGCCGGAGAATTTGAGAAGCCAAGTGGTTACCCAAGGTGTTCAGCGAGCCCCTAACCGAGCCATGCTGAGGGCTGTTGGTTTCACTGATGACGATTTTACTAAGCCCATTGTTGGTCTTGCTAATGGCTACAGCACTATTACTCCGTGCAATTTGGGGTTAAATGATTTGGCCAAACGAGCAGAGGCGGGATTGACCACTGCTGGTGCTATGGCTCAGATGTTTGGTACAATTACGATTAGTGACGGGATTTCCATGGGAACGGAAGGGATGAAATATTCCCTGGTATCCCGGGAAGTAATTGCTGATTCTATTGAGACCGCTTGTAATGGCCAAAGTATGGATGGAGTTTTGGCCATTGGCGGCTGCGATAAGAATATGCCAGGGGCGATGATTGCCATTGCCAGGATGAATATCCCAGCAATTTTCGTTTATGGTGGCACGATTAAACCTGGACATCTCGATGGTCAAGATTTAACGGTAGTGAGTGCCTTTGAAGCTGTTGGTCAACACAGTGCTGGCAAGATTGACGAGGCTAAACTCAAGGCGGTGGAACTCAACGCTTGCCCTGGTGCTGGTTCCTGTGGCGGCATGTTTACCGCTAATACTATGTCCTCTGCTTTTGAGGCAATGGGGATGAGTTTGCCCTATTCCTCTACCATGGCAGCGGAAGATATTGAGAAAGCCGATAGTGCTGAGAAATCTGCTTTTGTGTTAGTCGAAGCAATTCGCCAGCAAATACTACCTAGGGCTATTTTAACACGAAAGGCTTTTGAGAATGCGATCGCAGTAATTATGGCAGTAGGTGGTTCCACCAACTCAGTCTTGCATCTATTAGGGATCGCCCATGCTGCTGGAGTAGCCTTATCCATTGATGACTTTGAAACCATCCGGGGGAAAGTACCAGTCCTGTGTGACCTCAAACCCAGTGGTCGCTATGTCACTGTAAATTTGCACCGCGCCGGGGGGATTCCCCAAGTTATGAAAATGCTGTTGGTCCATGATTTGCTCCATGGGGATGCTTTGACCATTTCCGGCCAAACTATAGCGGAAGTGTTAGAAGAGGTACCTGATCAACCCCCTGCTGACCAAGATGTAATTCGTCCTTGGGATAATCCTGTGTATGCTCAAGGACACTTAGCCATTCTGAAAGGCAATCTGGCCACAGAAGGGTCAGTAGCAAAGATTACTGGGGTAAAAAATCCTCAAATCACCGGTCCAGCGCGAGTATTTGAATCCGAGGAAGCCTGCTTAGATGCGATTCTCGCAGGTAAGATCAACTCTGGTGATGTGATTGTGGTGCGCTATGAAGGACCAAAGGGTGGCCCAGGCATGCGGGAAATGCTGGCTCCCACATCAGCCATTATTGGTGCTGGGTTAGGTGATTCGGTCGGATTAATTACCGATGGACGATTTTCTGGAGGTACTTATGGCATGGTAGTCGGTCATGTCGCACCAGAAGCAGCGGTTGGAGGTGCGATCGCATTAGTCCAGGAAGGGGATATGATTACCATTGATGCCCATCAGCGATACTTACAACTAAATGTGTCCGATCAAGAATTAGAGCAACGCCGTGCTAGTTGGCAACCACCCAAGCCCCGTTATACCACAGGGGTATTGGCAAAGTATGCCACCTTAGTCTCTTCCAGTAGTGTCGGAGCAGTAACGGATTTAGATTTGGATTAACACTTATACACAGTTGCTGGTTAATCTACTCTATAGCTGATCCATGAGTCGTTACTCCCCCCAAATTAAAAAACCTACACTTGTGAGGCAGGAATCCCCCCTAACCTTACAAGGGTAGGTTTGTGAACATTGGGGCGAGTAAGTATAGCGCTACGCGCAAGGCAAGAGGAATCCCCCCTAACCCCCCTTAAAAAGGAGGCAAGAGGCAAAAGTGCAAGTGCATTAGCGCAGGTGCGCTTTCCGCATCTAATTATTAAATTCGCCACGGGTCGCACCTTTTTCTGCTTTTATCAATGTCCTAACTTTAATGCGTAGTGCTATACTTTCATGATTGTATAAAATCCTAAATATATGTATCAAAATACACAATCATTTTCGGAATAATTCTGCCCATTTCCTGCTTCTGTTAACTCCCTCGGTGCGCTTGACCCGTAATTAAATTCGCCACGGGTCGCACCGCTCCCGACTCCCTCGGTGCGCTTGACCCGTAATTAAATTCGCCACGGGTCGCACCGCTCCCGACTCCCGACCCAAATGTAAAAAACCTACCCCTGTAAGGGATTCCTGCTCCCTAAAAGCCAGTAATTTGTACCTCACCCCATTGAAAACTGCTATTATACATGATGCATAACGCCCTGAAAAGGTTGTCTCAACATCAATTTGTACTTGGTTGGCTGCTAGGGGGGCTACTGTTTCGGTGTATAATTGCTTTTTGGCTTTACCCTGGTATTGATGAAGCCTATTACTATGTCTATAGCCTGCATCTAGACTGGAGTTATTTTGATCACCCAGTTTTAGTTGCCCTGACTACTGGCTTTGGTACTTGGATAACGGGAGA
>NZ_JAAHIE010000059.1:11277-16683 GCF_010671945.1 Moorena sp. SIO4E2 | reverse complement strand
AAATATCATGGCTTTGTTTTGGGCTTAGGATTAGTTGGTTTTTGCTTAACGAGTCCACGTCATCGTTGTGCATTATTGTCACCTTGGGCATGGCTAGGTTTAATGTTATTTATCATAACTATTTTTCCAATTTGGTACTGGAATATACAGCATGATTGGATATCCTTTACTTTCCATTTATCCACCCGTTTTAAACCAGAGCCAGAGGTACCTCAGCAGGGCTACAATTGGCTAAATGTATTAGTGATAGTTTTATCTGGAATAGCTTATCTTTTCCCTACGATGGCATTGCCCATGTGGTGGGTGAGTTTGCGATCGCTACTTACTCAATTTACCGGGTATAGCAAGACATCAAAATTGGAGTCAAGATTGATCCTATGGGTATCCCTACCCCTAGTTGTAGGCTTTACCCTCTTAGCAGGATATCACCAAATTTTGCCCACTTGGCCAATGCCAGGATTTTGGGGGATAACCTTACTACTAGGGCAACAGGCGCAACAGTGGCAAATGCGATCGCCTTTAGGCGGGCACTTCCTGTCATCGCGCGGTTGGGTTAACCGATGGCTAAAGGGTTCAGCCATAGCAATAGCTAGCCTATTATTGTTTGTGCTACTGCATATCACGACAGGAACACTGCAAAAATCCGGTCACTATGCTTTACTAGGGGGTTTTGTCTCTCCCAAGGATGACCCCTCTACAGAACTGATTGATATTCAGCAACTGCGACAAGGATTTGCTCAGTCTCCTGTGCTGAGTGAGGCATTAGAAACCTCTAGCTTTGTCTTTACTAATGGGTTTTATATCAGTGGGATCGTAGCGATGGCGATTACTCCCCTGACCTCTACACCAATTACCTGTTTGGGAGAGGATATGCGTGGTTTTATGGTCTGGTTCCAGCCTGAGCAATGGTTGGGTAAAGATGGATTATACCTTACTCTGGAGCGATTTCAAGAGTTGACAGATAGCTATCGAGCTTATTTTCAGGATATGCAGGAAATAGGGACAGTGCCGATTCGAAGGGCTGGAGCAGTAACAGAGGTTTTTCATGTGTATTGGGCGACTAAGATGGTGAAGCCTTATCCTAGCTGAGCGCTCGAATCGGTCATAGATCTGGGATTCAAGCTTTTCTCAGTCGCTCTGCACGGATACAGCCTCCCTCCCAATCCCACTTCGGGTCAGATTCACTTGGCTTATATTGTGCCCAAGCATTGCCACTCTCGTCCTGATACAAGGCTGTAATCTCCGCAGTAGCTCTACTTCCCCAAGGCGCTTTTACTATAATCTGGTCTTGGCACTCGAAAACTTCACCGTCAGAATTAGTGACGCTCTTGAGTGCGATTTGGGGTTTGCGCTCAATCGGGGGTATTTTTTTGATGACTAATTTTTTTGGCGGCTCAGATGTAGTCAAGTTTCTTGAACAATTGTAGTATCGATTACTTTCTTTTATTTTAGACGCTAGATACTAGCAAGTCGCAAGGGGGTTAGTTGGTAAGTAATCAGGGGTATTGACATTTTCTTGGGAATATGCATACTTCCAAGCAAATGCCATTATCATCTATCTTGTTAGGATACACTGATCCGATAGGGGAGTGTTCCTTGGTTACTCATTACCATAATTGCACCGGGCGATGGCACGAAGTGCCCGCCTAATGGTACTTAGACATTTTCTAGGCTCAAAAGGGACTGAAAAGGACTTCAGGTAACGAAAAGAGGTCGATTAGCTAAAAAGAGCTGGAACCACAAGTATAGCTGGATTGATACTCAGTTGCGCTAAAACTCTTTCCATGTATAGGTTTGAAAGCATTTTTGACTCTGTTTTTGTCTAAGTCCCGATAAGCACAATAAGACTGGGTTTATTGAGAAGTACCCCCAGTTTATTGACAAGATGCGCTTACCCTAAGCTGGTGAGTGTCATCAAAGTAAAAAGCTTGGGTTATCATTACTCTAGAGGTTACAGTTATAGTGAAAGGAAACCTGACTTTCCTTTAAGCGTTACCTTATGAAAATTAATGACAATAGTCAATCAATAATACTGAATTGTAAAGAGATACCGCACTTATTTACTCAGATATCCTTGACAGCACAAGATAATACATTGTTAGGTGTATATCTGTAGGCTACCTGCCCCATAGGCAAAACGTCCCAGTTAAGATAGGATGATATGATAGGAAACAAAATCACATTACAAACAACTACCACGAAAGGAAAGCAGGATATCATGGCAAAGGATATAAATTACAAAACCCTTATCCAGTAAGGGTTTTACCAATTGATTGAAAACAGGCTCGATCCCTGAAATACTCACCACGCCAGCATGTACAAAAATAAGATGCGTTTGCCCTGAGCAGGATATAAAACAAGTTGATACCAAGCCAAAACTTAAGGGTTTCGGTAGTGGTGAAAATGTAGCAAAATCACTACATCTTTACAACTACCAAGAAATCAAAAAATATTAATTTACTTTTTCCTTTAATCAAAGGATAATAATTTTATGAAAAATACAAGCTATGTAATATGGAACAATAAGGGTGGAGTTGGTAAAAGTACTATAACATTTCATATATCTTCAGTCTATGCTGAAAAAAATCCAGATAGAAATGTCGTTGTAATTGATATGTGTCCTCAAGCCAACTCATCAATGATGCTAATGGGTGGAGGAGAGAAAGCAGAAGAATCATTACAAGAATTAATCACAAAAGATACTCCCAAAACAATTGTAGGATATCTAACAGACTGTGTTTTGAAATTAAATACTGACGATCTTAGTAAATATATACTACAATTAAATAAAAAAAACGATCAGCTTACAGATAATATATATTTAATGTCTGGGGATGGAAACTTAGAATTAATAGCGCCGCTTCTTTCAGAGAGAGCTGATGCAACTCCAATATCTGGCTCTGATAATCCTTGGCGTTCGATTCATACTATTATAGAAAAACTAACTAAAATTCAGATTAATGATAAACCAACAACATACTTTATTGATACCAATCCGAGTTTTTCAATTTACACTCAAATTGCAATACTAGGGGGTGAAAAATTAATAGTTCCGATTAATGCAGATGATTCTTCTATATATGCTATATCCGGTCTTTTTAACCTTATATGGGGAACAGAAAAAGAACATCCTGTCTATGGAAAATATACATTTGCATCAAAAGTAAAATCGAATTCCTTGGAAAGGCCAAAGATAGCTCTTTTACTAGGGAATCGATTTACTCAAAAAATAGGAGCAGCCCACGCCTTTAAAGCTTTGTCTAATAAAGCTATTCAAAAAATGTTTGAAGAATATACTAAAAATCCTAATAGATTTTCGGATAGTTCAAATAGTAATATAAACCGACAAGAATTTGAAAAAAAATACAGTATAGAACTCAGAGATTTTAATAGCGCTGGTGTTGTAGCGGCAAATCAAGGTTTACCCCTAAGTAAAATGGTTGAAAAAGCGAATTACCAAGTTTATGACAAGAAAATTCAAGTATCTAAAGATCAACGAGAGAAATGTAGTAAAGTCATCTTAGATTTAGTAAGTAGATTGTAATATTAATTTATTTATTAATGATAAAACTGAAAGGGTATGTTTTAATTTACGGTTCAGTTAAAGGAATGGTGTAAGCAAACAATTTAGCCTCAGATCTTGCTCAAACAACTGAAAAATAAAATTGGATAGGGCTGTTGTAAAAAATCGTGCAATAAGAAATCAAAAGCTCACGCTGCTCAAACGTATCTAGATGAGTAAATTTCACGACAAGCATAATAGAGATAACCTCAACTTCTGTTCAGAAAACCACCATTCAGCACTCCCTGTAGAACCCCTACCAACTTCGGTAGTAGGACTTAGCATTTTCTAGCCTCAAAAGGTGCTGAAAAGGAGTTCAGGTAAGGAAAAGAGGTCGATTAACTAAAAAGAGCTGGAACCACAAGTATAGCTTGATTGATGCTCATTTGAGCTAAAACTCTTTCCCTGTATAGGTTTTAAGTCATTTTTGACTCTGTTTTTGTCTAAGCCCGCCTAAGGGCGAACGCAAAGCGAAATTGTAAACAGCATCGCTGCCAACTTAAACGGGTAAGGGGTCTCCCGTTATAATCTCCGATTTAACGGGTTAGAAGTTACCGTAAGACAGACTCGCCTTATTTCATATAACTTAAACTTATGACTCACAGACTGTCGCTTATAAAGGCGAGCCTGTCTAAGGTTTCGTCTCCGGGGAATTGCCCGAGAGCGTCTTGAAGTTCTCAACAGATTGGCCAGAGGCCACGCTTCGCGAACGTAAGTGGTACAATAGCATAGTGATATTAACGTACTGCTACAAAATCAAACCAAGTCCCGAACAGATAGCCATCATGGAAAGGTGGCTTGAACTGTTACGCCGTCATTGGAATTATGCTTTAGGACAACGGCTTGATTGGCTCAATCGGACTCGTTCCCCGATTGATAGATGTAGCTTAATCAGTGAGCCGATCGGTGAGATCCCAGAACCGGTTAACTATTACACTCAACAAGCGGCTCTCAAGGAAACTAAGCGACTGTTTCCTGAGTACAAGCAAATCTATGCAGAAACTCAGCAAGTCAACTTGCAACGACTCAATAAAGCGTGGGATAGATGGAGGAAGCCTGACGCTAATGGTAAACGTGGTGGTAGACCTCGATTCAAGAAAGCGGGAGAACTTCGATCATTCGTTTTTCCTAGGATAAATAGTTCAAAGGCGGGAGCACACCTGGCTGATGGGATCTTAAAACTAAGCCGAATTGGGTCAATACCTGTCGTAATGCATCGGTCATTACCCATTGGCTTTACCCTTAAGCAATGCACTATTGTCAAGAAGGCCGATGGCTGGTATTGCTGTATCTCAATGAAAGATGATACAGTTCCCGAACTTTTGCCTATTGGCTCTGTCAAGTCTGCCGTCGGAATTGATGTTGGGCTAGAAAAGTTTTTGACTACTTCCGATGGCGAGGCGGTACCTATCCCGCAGTTTTACAGAAAAGCTCAGGATAAGCTGGCTCAAGCTCAAAAAGCAATGTCGCGCCGTGTATTGGGCTCTAATAACTGGAAAAAAGCCAAGCACAAAGTAGCCTTAATGCACCTTTATCTGACTCGTTGTCGGAAAGAGTTTCATTATCAGGTTGCTCATTGGTTGTGCGGTAAGTACGACCTAATTTCTCACGAAAATTTAAACATCAAAGGGCTGGCTCGAACTAGGTTAGCAAAGTCAATACATGATGCAGCTTGGGGAGCTTTTTTGGAGATATTACAAGCAGTGGCGGTCAAACGCGGTTTGTTAGTCCAGGAAGTCAACCCACGAGGTACAAGCATTGAGTGTTTTAATTGCGGTTCCAGGGTCGAGAAAAGTTTAAGCGATCGCGTTCATTGTTGTTCGAGCTGTAATATCAAAATCGAT
>NZ_JAAHIE010000059.1:7197-11253 GCF_010671945.1 Moorena sp. SIO4E2 | reverse complement strand
CGTGATTGGAACAGTGGTATCAACATTTTGAATCGTGGATTATTGGCGGTTGGACTGCCGCTCAATGGCTGCGGTAAATCAATACAGGATATTGAGGAACAGCAAGTCTCATTTGTGAATTTGAGAAGCCCACATCATAATCTTTGATTTGATGTGGGAGTAGTCACAAATAAGTATATTCATCTTATTTAGACTTGCTCCTGAACAATCACCCTTACAGCTTAGAAAGGCAATTGATGCTCAGCTATCTAATTCTTGTGGTACTATCACAATCTTGCTATCGCTTTTCACGTTTTTGCTGGAAACCGCCGCAACCTGAATATAATCAGAACTAGACGCACTGGACTTGGATGATGAAAAATCCTGCTATCCAACAGGCTGAAACCAATGGCTTATCCCAGAAGTCTCGCCAAACTCAAAGCTGGGAAAATATTCGAGTCCAACACTTCCAACATCCTGCTGGAGAGGGAAATTGTCATTACAATGATGAGCATACCCTTTCTATCTCCCTTGCTCCTCGTCCCGTTCGCTTGCTACAAATTCAGGCAGGCAAGAGCTACACAGGGCTGTATAAAAAAGGAGACATGTCCATTACCCCTGCCAAGACACCGTTTTTTGCTCGGTGGGACAGTGATGATAATTACTTGCAGATTCGGCTGAAATCTCAGTTTATTCAAAGTGTTGCTAGAGAAAGCCTTGAACAGAATCCCGATCGGCTAGAATTACTGCCAGAATTTCGGATTCGCAATCCACAGATTGAAGCGTCCGCAATCATGCTACTTACTGAACTTCAACAGGAATCTTCAGGCAGCACACTTTACATTGATTCTCTGGCTAACGTCTTGGCAGTCAATTTACTGAGGCAACACGCAGCTACCAAACCTCAGTTGCCAATTTACGAGGGTGGCTTACCCCTGCGTCAACTGCAGCAAATTATAGATTACATTGATACATATTTAGAGCGAGATATTAAACTGGCAGAATTAGCTCGATTGCTAGACATGAGCCAATTCCATTTCAGCCGTCTATTTAAGCAGTCAATTGGCATCTCTCCCTACCAATACTTGATACAGCAACGGGTAGAACGGGCGAAGCAGTTGTTGAAACAAAAAGACCGATTAATTGTAGACATTGCCTTAGAGTGTGGCTTCAACAGCCACAGCCACTTAAGCAAAAAGTTTCGAGAATTTACCGGCATGACACCGAAAGCATACAGAGCACATTAGTAAGCATATGCGCTACGCGCACGCGTGTGCGTTCAGC
Source organism: Moorena sp. SIO4E2 (assembly GCF_010671945.1). Classification (NCBI taxonomy): domain Bacteria; kingdom Bacillati; phylum Cyanobacteriota; class Cyanophyceae; order Coleofasciculales; family Coleofasciculaceae; genus Moorena; species Moorena sp. SIO4E2. The sequence goes on along the minus strand of NZ_JAAHIE010000059.1, from coordinate 9,990 downwards.
CGTCAGTTATAAGCTAATGCGCTACTTGAGGTGCTATCAGGTGCTTTAAGGATGAGTAAAACCAGCAGGGATTTTTAACCAGCCGTAGCAGTACCCCCCAGCTTGTTTACTACCGACCGTTGATTAGCTGACGGCTAAGGGCTGATAGCTGTTGGCGTAGCCTGCGCGTAGCGCATATGCTTACCAATCAAAATCTACCATTGATGAATTTCAAGCCAGACTTTCCGGATAGAGGGTGAAAGGGATTGCTATACTAACCACAGCATAGATGGTAAAAAAGCGAGATTTGTTGTAGGATATGCAGCCCACTGACGCCAACAAGTTTACAGATAAAGCCTGGGAAGCGATTGTTAAATCTCAAGATGTCGCCCGTCGCTGCAAAAATCAACAGCTGGAAGTCGAACACGTTGCGATCGCATTGTTGGAACAAGATGGGCTACCCAATCGGATTCTATCCCGTGTCACTGTTGATGTTAACCGGTTTCAGCAACAACTGGAAAATTTTGCGACGCGCCAACCTAAGGTCGCTAACCTAGACCAATTGTACCTGGGTCGTGGTTTGGATGTGATGCTCGATAATGCGGAAGCCTATCGCAAGACTTTGGAGGATGAGTATATTGCAGTAGAACATCTGTTACTGGGTTTAGCGGTGGATGAACGGGTAGGACGCCGCTTGCTCAAAACCCATAACCAGGATGCCGCCAAGCTCGAAGAGGCCATTAAAGCCATCCGAGGCTCTCAAAAGGTCACAGACCAAAATCCCGAATCCCGTTACGAAGCCTTGGAAAAATACGGGCGGGATTTGACCGAAGCCGCTCAAGCCGGAAAACTTGACCCAGTGATTGGTCGGGATGAAGAAATTCGTCGGGTGGTTCAGGTGCTCTCTCGTCGGTCGAAAAATAACCCAGTGTTGATTGGAGAGCCAGGGGTAGGAAAAACTGCGATCGCAGAAGGACTAGCCCAACGAATTGTGAATGGGGATGTTCCAGAATCCCTCAAAAACCGCCAGCTGATTTCCTTAGATATGGGCAGCTTGATTGCAGGTGCTAAATATCGGGGAGAATTTGAAGACCGACTTAGAGCTGTGCTTAGGGAAGTGACCCACTCAGATGGTCAAATTGTCCTGTTTATCGATGAATTGCACACCGTAGTCGGAGCTGGTGCTAGCGGTGGCACTATGGATGCAGGGAATTTACTCAAACCAATGCTAGCTCGGGGAGAATTGCGTTGTATTGGAGCAACTACCCTTGATGAATACCGCAAGCATATTGAAAAGGATGCTGCTCTAGAACGTAGGTTTCAGCAAGTCTATGTTAAGCAACCAACTGTAGAAGACACCATTTCTATTTTGCGGGGACTCAAAGAACGCTATGAAGTCCATCATGGGGTTAATATAACCGACTCAGCCTTGGTAGCAGCAGCTACCTTATCCCAGCGCTACATTACTGACCGATTTTTACCCGATAAAGCTATTGATTTGGTGGATGAGGCCGCAGCCAAAATCAAAATGGAAATTACCTCCAAGCCAGTGGAATTGGAAGCTACTGACCGCAGGCTGATGCAGCTGGAAATGGAAAAGTTATCTCTAGAAGGGGAAGATAAGCGAACCAGTACCACCTCCGCCACCTATAGTTCTGCCCAGGAACGGTTAGAGCGCATTGAAAAGGAAATTGTGGTTTTACGGGGAAAACAGGAACAACTCAATAAACAATGGCAATCGGAAAAGCAACTGTTACAAGACATCAGTGCCTTAAAAGAGGAGGAAGAACAGTTAAGGGTACAAGTGGAACAAGCGGAACGCAATTATGACCTCAATAAGGCAGCCCAGCTAAAATATGGCAAATTAGAAGCTTTACAGCGGGACCGGGAAGCTAAAGAGAGTATGATGTTGGAACTCCAATCCGGGGGTAGTGCTCTGTTGCGAGAACAAGTCAGTGAATCCGATATTGCTGAAATTGTGGCCAAATGGACAGGTATTCCCCTGAAACGATTGCTGGAATCAGAGCGCCAGAAGTTATTACAGCTCGAAGGACATTTACATAAACGGGTGATTGGGCAAACAGAAGCCGTTTCTGCTGTAGCTGCTGCCATTCGTCGTGCTAGAGCAGGGATGAAAGATCCCGGGCGTCCCATTGGTTCCTTCTTGTTTATGGGACCAACTGGGGTCGGTAAAACCGAATTAGCTAGAGCGTTGGCACAGTTTCTGTTTGACAGTGAAGAAGCTCTGGTGCGGATTGATATGTCCGAGTATATGGAGAAACACGCAGTTTCTCGGTTAGTAGGTGCCCCACCAGGATATGTAGGGTATGAAGAAGGAGGACAACTGTCAGAGTCCGTGCGTAGGCGTCCTTACTCAGTAGTATTGCTCGATGAGGTGGAAAAGGCACACCGGGATGTATTTAACATTTTGTTACAGGTACTTGACGACGGACGAATTACCGACTCCCAAGGCAGAACCGTCGATTTCCGGAATACCATTATTGTCATGACCAGCAATATTGGCAGTGAGCATATTTTGGGAGTAGCTGGGGATGATTCCCAGTATGAGGAAATGCGCAAACGAGTGACGGAGTCTTTGCGATCGCATTTTCGCCCAGAATTTGTGAACCGGGTCGATGATGTGATCATATTCCATACCCTAACCCGGGATGAATTGCGGAAAATTGTCGGGATTCAACTCAAACGGATTGAGCGGCTGTTGGCAGAGCAAAAGATTACCCTGGAAATGTCCGAGCAAGCTCAGGATTATCTCACCGACGCTGGATATGACCCCGTCTATGGTGCTCGTCCCTT
>NZ_JAAHIE010000059.1:0-6869 GCF_010671945.1 Moorena sp. SIO4E2 | reverse complement strand
GGTGGGCAGTGCACCAGACAGATAATGAAGCTTGCAAACCACGTTGGTAGGCACTGCCCACCCGAAGATTAATGACAATGGTGCAAGATCTCAGTAAAACGTAAGCATTCAGCGGTCAGCGGTCAGCCGTCAGCCTTGGCCACGCTACGGGAATGGCTGATAGCTGTTCGCGTAGCGTGCGCGTAGCGCTTAAGCTGATAGCTCACCTTAAAACTGGAAGTAAAGAAATTCGGAAACTCGGTTAAGAGATAGTAGGCAAAATGTAGCGATTAAGCCAATAGCTGTGGCCCAGTACCAGCTAGGCTTGAAGTGTTTCATGATTTGCTGGGTATTAGGCAAAAAGGTAACCCCTAGGATTAGTCCGAAGAGTACCATGAAGGTCTTTTCTAACCCTATAGGTGGCAGAAGACGTTTCATATCTTGCCACTCCTGAAATTGGATGCCTAAGGGGGTTAACCAACCCAAGGTATTTTGATAAGTAGTAGGCAAGATAACGCCCTTGAGTCCTACCATTGCCTGTAATATTCCTAGACCATCACTAATACTAGTTGCCCGAAACAATACCCACGTACTTACCACTGCTAAAAATGTCAGCATCCAGGCTAGAATTTTTGGCATCGATAGCTTCATTTGCCGCCACCTATGATTAATTACCAGAAATAAGCCATGGAGTCCCCCCCAAATCACAAATGTCCAGCCAGCACCATGCCACAATCCTCCGAGAAGCATTGTAGCTAATAAGTTACCATATTGACGTAGACGACCGCGACGATTACCACCAAGAGGAATATAGAGGTAATCCCGGAGAAAATTCGACAAAGTGATGTGCCAACGTCGCCAGAAGTCACTGATAGATCTCGCTTTGTAGGGGGAATTAAAGTTAATCGGTAGGCGGATATTTGTGATTAACCCTAAGCCAATTGCCATGTCAGAGTAGCCGGAAAAATCGAAATACAGTTGAAAGGTATAACTCAATGCTCCCACCCAGGCTTCTACAAAGCTGAGTTGGTCACTATTGTTAAAAATAGTGGCTACCCAGGGGGATAGATTATCTGCGATCGCAACTTTTTTACCTAAGCCTAGGATAAATAGGCTTAGCCCCATTCCCATGTTTTTCCAGGAAAACAGGCTATTGCGTAACTTCTCAAACTGGGGCAATAGTTCATCGTAACGGAGAATTGGACCGGCTATGAGTTGGGGAAAGAAAGACACAAACAGGCTATAGGTCATAAAATTATACCTACACTTTTTCGTTTCCCCACGATAAGCATCAACAATATAGGCAATTTGGGTAAAGCTATAAAAAGAAATCGCTAAGGGAAGTAAGATGGTAGGAATAGTGATATTTGTCCCAAAAATATGGTTTAATGAATCTACGAAAAAGTTAGCATATTTGAAATAGCCCAAAATCGCTAGGTTAAAGCAAATTCCTATCCAAAGCAGGAGTTTAGTTTGCTGTTTATAACTAACTACTTTGGAAACTAGGTTTGAGATGTTATTGTTTTTATTGGGAGAAATTACAGCTAAATTTCCTTCCTCTCCTTCCCCTCTTCCTCTGAAGCTGATCGACATGTTATTCACGGTCGTGGGAGCCGGACTATCCTCTCCACTTCCTTCTTCTAACAAAATTACTAGCTTCTCTATCTGTTTGCCAATGACATAGTTACCACTAATTGAAATTAGGAGCAGAGGCAGATAAGCAATTTTCCAATAACCATAAAAAAATAGGGATGCTAACGTCATCCATACCCAGGTAGCTTTAACCAAACGGAAGCGACTTAAGCCAAAAAAAACCACCAGGGTAATGGGAAGAAAGCCGAAGATGAAAGCGTATGAGTTGAATAACACGGTAGATGACTCTTGGTAAGTAGGAAATGCTAGCAATATTGCTGTTTATTAACAGTCAATAATCAATATTATATAATAAATAGTTAACACTAAATAGTCAAACAAAAACAGTCAACAGTCAACACTAAATAGTCAACGGTCAACACTCAAAAAATTTTTGGATAAGGGAAAATAATTTTATAAACACCCTGCATCTCCCTTACCTTCTGCTAGTCAATGGCTCTAGCTAATGACGTCCATCTCAAAGGTTTTTGGGTAAGGGAAAATAATTTGTAAACACCCTGCATGTCCCTTACCTTGTCTAGAGATACTCTTAAACCGGGATTAGTTGGGACAAACCCGAATAAGCCGGTCAAGGTGCAATCTATTGTTGTCCGAGTGAGAGGTGGTAAGTGCGGCAATTGGAGTTGAGCCTGCCACCTGTCTTTCTGGACGTTCCTGGCATCTCGACCAGGAGTTTCTTAAAAGCCTGAGTTGTAGTATGCTTAGAATCAAGCCATCCCAGCTCGACTGCGTCAGCTAAACTCAGTCCCATACCTCCCAAGAAACGCGCGGTACGACGCAACAACACTGATTGAACCTCAGCTCTAGAAGAGTACCGAGAAATCTCCTTGTCTGTACCTCGATCAAGGATGTTTTTAGCAGCATTGTGGTCAGCCTGTAACACGACCCCATCAAATCTGGTAAAAATGTCCCCGTTTCTTTTCCCTAGCAGGGTTCCAGTCACGGAGTCAAGTTGCGACGTGTAACTAGGCTGGACTTCTATAACAACCGACCCAGTCCAATTAGCCCATTTTTGCAAAGAGTCCCTGATTACTCCTTTGATCCAACTATTAAGTTGGCGGGACATGGCTTTGGACTGGCGTTTATTTTTAAACGGTTGTGTCAAATCTAAGGCCGTTGGCCACGCTTCGCGAACAGCAAATACTTTCAATGGTTTCCCATCAAAAAGAGATTTAGAGGCGGCTCCTACTCTAGCTGTGAGTTCTGATTGATTTTTCCTGTATCGTCGATTCTCAGTTTTTCGGCTTAGGTTGTTCTCTAATATTCGAGCCGACTTAGCTGGGTCAATTTTCTCAAGCTTTCTATGAAGAGCCCAAAGCTTCCCTCTGTTTCGACTTTTAGCACAGATACGGTCAGATTTTTTGGTGATGGCCTTTCCTAATCCCTTTCCGTGAACTTGGCCATCTGAATCATAGAAAGCTTCCGTGTAGCCCTTGTCTACCCCTACATGGCGGCGTTCAACAATGGCTTTTACCTTTCCATGATTAACTAAAAAATGAACCTCAAACCTTGGCAACAACCGGTTGTATACCAGTCTAATCTGGCCTTTTATTTTTCGATTGCTTCTAACAATTACCTTGTTCCTTTTACCCTTTGTTAACCCGGCTAGTTCTAGTTGATAGGTGTTACGAGAGAGTCTTTGGCATTTGTACCCTGCCTGCTGATAAACAATTTGGTGATCAACCCAAGAATGACCTCTTTGAAATTCCTTTCTAACCAGCCTGTGTAAAAGTGGAACATTCAGAAACTCTAAAGTCTTAAGCTTCTTACAAAGCTCTTTCCTAGTCTTTTGATTCTCTTTTCCTGAGAATCTGTTGTATATCTTTTTTATTACAGCAGCAGAACAAGCTGCCTGTTGGGCTGTTATGGCTTTTGCACAGTCGTTGATTGTCCAATCCATTAGCTTGGCAGGCAACCCTAAGGTATCGGGAGTTCTAAAACTCTTAATTTCAGGGATAGCCTTCTTCCAGTCCATCCCCCAGTGATTTATGCTGCCTAGCTTATTGTAATACTCTGCCCTGACGACTTTTAGCTTTTTCATAATAGAGAACAACTCAAGTTCAATTGACTTAGTCATCCCCACTACGGGGACAATCTGAGTCGATATTTTCTTGGTTGCTCCTATTTCTTTGGGCATCGTCAATGGTTAAGTCCTAATATTTTAGTTATACTCTAGCGCTAGCCAAACGTCAATGTCTGATTTGTAACACTAAATCCGGTTTTGTCCCGGGTTTAAGGGGTTTGAACGTTAGACCACGAGTTATATGGGTAAGTTCACCCATGCTGGCCAATGAGATCGCCCTTGAATTCTAGGAAAATAGAGTTGTTTATTTGATCATAATTATGATTGAGTGGGTGAAGGAGGTTCTCTCCATCAATCTCAAATCACCAATCACGATATCTCAGGATATCAAATTATGGTTCTCTTAGTTGAGCCAAATTGGCCAATTTGTGGTGATTTCCTAACAAAGCCAAATGAGCTAGTTCTATGTCTGTTGACTTCACTGTAGCGATTCCGACCTATAATGGGGCGAAGCGTTTACCATTACTGCTCCAGGGACTGCGATCGCAAACTTTCCTAAACCCCATCAGTTGGGAAATTATTGTCGTTGACAACAATAGTAGCGATGATACTGCCCAAGTTATTCAGAACTATCAAAGCAATTGGGATGTATCTGTCCCCTTAAGATATTGTTTTGAACTCGAACAAGGATCAGCATTTGCCAGGTTGCGAGCTGTCCAGGAGGCTAAAGGTGAATTAATCGGTTTTTTAGATGATGACAATTTACCTGATCCCAACTGGATTGCTGCAGCCTATGGCTTTGGTCAAGAGTATCCTAAGGCAGGAGCCTACAGTGGTCAAATTCATGGTGATTTTGAAGTCGAACCCCCAGAAAATTTTGAACCCATCAAGCAATTTCTGGCAATTCGGGAACATGGACCAAACCCCCATCCCTTTCAACCTGAACACATCAGACTACCCCCAGGGGCAAGCTTAGTCGTTCGTAGACAAGCTTGGCTCGATAGTGTGCCACCTCGTCCCAGTTTGACAGGCAAACTGCCCGGATTATTCGTCCAGGGAGATGATTATGAGCCATTGCTGTATATGTACAAAGCAGGTTGGGAAATTTGGTATAACCCCGCCATGCATAGCTATCATCAGATTCCCCAGTGGCGTCTTCAGAGAGATTACTTACTCACTCTCGCTCGTGGTTGTGGTTTAGCTACCTGTCAGCTCCGTCTGATTAATACTACCTTTTGGCAAAAGCCTATAGTAATTACCAGAACCTTATTGGGAAATTTGCGCCGATTTATCCTACATTTCCTTAAGTATCGAGGACAATTTAAAACTAATCTCATTGCCGCCTTTCAACTAGAATTATTCTGGGGCAGTTTCCTCAGTCCATTTTTTACTATTAGAAAGCTTTTACACAATCCTTATAATAAATAACCTAAGTTATCAGCTATCAGCTATCAGCTATCAGCTATCAGCTATCAGCTATCAGCTATCAGCTTAATGCTTTGATGGGCAAATCTCCAGACTTTCAATTCTCTAAAATCTCGAACTATTAAATTGTCCCGTTCCCATAGCGTGGCCATAGGCCTGCATAGGTTTATTTTAAACTAACGCCTGACAACTGACGGCTAAATGCTTACTAAATAACAGTATTTTTCAGATTTTTTTTCTGCTCCCGACTCCCGACTCCCGACTCCCTCGGTGCGCTTACAGTCGTCGAATTAAATTCGCCACGGGTCGCACCGCTCCCGACTCCCTATTCCCTATTCCCTATTCCCTTTGCTATCATGACCCAAATATCCTTAATTATTCCAGTTAGAAATAGGCAACACTATACTCAGAATATTCTGAGTCAAATTTTTCAGCAAATTCCTCAAGCAAATACCGATAATATCTCAGTTATCTCAGTCATCATAGTAGATGATGGTTCCACAGATGGTACACCAGACATGATTAGAAGTGAATTTCAAAATGTTTACTTAATTGAAGGAGATGGCAATCTTTGGTGGACAGGTGGGATTTGTATGGGGATGAACTATGCCATAGATAAATTAGACTCCGATTACCTAGTGTGGCTAAATGATGATATTTCTCTGTCAGACAATTTCCTGAACAACCTGATTGACATTTGTCAGTCTCCACTGTACCAGAAGACTATTGTTGGGGGTATTGTCCGGGATAAAACCTATTCCGATTGGATTGTGTTCAGTGGCATGCATAAAAAACAGCCAATTCGGAGTATGGATTATTTTGCGACAGCAGAGGCTAGGTCAGTCGATACCCTAAATGGTAATATAGCTATCATCCCTAGAGTAGTGGTGGATAAAATTGGGTTTCCAGATGCTGATAGATTCCGACATTACGGCGGTGACTTTGAGTTTGTTAGTCGTGCTAATAAATCAGGCTTTAACGTGATTTTGTCAAGTAGACTCCAAGCCACTACTGATTATAATGTAAATGACTTGATTCGTTATATGCCCCCTTTACTACAATGGTATATCCAACCGGATAAAGCCAAAAGACTAAAAATTTTGAAAGGATTCACTACTTTAAAGTCAAATTATAATATCTGGCATATGGTCAATATAATTTATCAAGACTCACACCATGTCCCTTTCTGGAGGTATGCTATTTTATATGTTAGGCAAGTTATTAAACTGTTAGTCAGCGATTTTTTATTAAAAAATAAAACCGAAACAACCCTCAAAAACTATTTGAAGCAGCAAAATGCTCCAGAAGAAACTATTAAAGTGCTGATGAACCATAGAGCTAAGTCAATATAGCATTGTCAGTTATCATTTATCAGCTACCAGCTATCAGCTATCAGCTATCAGTTTCACCCGGTGGTGCGTTACGGGACGGGCTTTCCCAATACTGGCCACCGTGAACATCAGGGCGAGCCCGTCCCTAACGCACCCTACGCTTAGTCCCTACTCCCTTACTGTCAGAACCATGAAATTTAAATGAAGACCAGCTTAATCTCTATAATTATACCAGTTTATAATGACGAACAAACTATCAAACAGACGATTGAATCTGTTTTAAATCAGACATTTACGGATTTTGAAATAATTGTCATTGATGATGGCTCCCAAGACTCCACATGGCAAATAATTTCTAGCATCAAACATGATAAATTAAAAATTTTTTCCTATCCCAATGCGGGTGTCAACCGAGCTCGTAATCGTGGATTATCCCATGCTTCAGGGGACTATATTGC
>NZ_JAAHIE010000589.1:0-4179 GCF_010671945.1 Moorena sp. SIO4E2 | reverse complement strand
GGAGACTATGTGAGCAAAACACTCTCCGACAGCCTCCAAGACATGTATCGTTAGAAGTTAGTGGAGCCATTCGCTAATTATTAAGTGGTGAGACTTACTCACCACTTGCTACCAAGGTGCTACCAAATAGGAGCAGGAGAATCCCCAGTTTCAGATGAAGCTAGATACTGAGTTCTACAAACTTCCTCTACGCTTTGATGTAGAGCGACTAGAGCAGGAAATCTCCCAATTTAGCCAAGAGGATTGGATTTATCATCCTCCAGAGGTGGCAGGCGAAGCATCGTTGATTCTTGTATCAGTAGGAGGCAGGCTCGACAATGATTTTGCTATCTCAGCTCCTGTGGAGTCAACTTCTTTTCTAGAACGTTGTCCTTACCTCAAGCAATTAATGCGATCGCTAGATACTCCCATCTCCCGCAGTCGTTTAATCCGACTTTCGGGTGGAGCTGATAGGATCTGCACAAACTACAATTACCATTGGTTTCGGCGGAGCTGCATTTATGTAGCAATTGTTACTAACTCTGCTGTTGAGTTTTGCTGTAATGATAAGAGTGCCCATATGGGTGCTGGAGAAACTTGGACTTTCGACAATTCTCAGCATCACTGGCTAGTAAATAAGGGAGAGCAGGACTGTATTCATTTGGTTATAGAAACCAAAGGCTCCCCAAGCTTGAATAAAATGCTCGCACAAGCCGAACAGCCTTGTACCCCAGAGAGCAACTCAGCTAAAGTACAGGTTCGTGAGCTTCCCTACTTGCCAGATGATGATGCTCAGATTTGCTTGGAACCTTACCGTTTTGAGGTATTGACATCCCAAGAGATTGACAACTTAACTGCTGCAATTCTTGCTGATGTAGAAAACTCTGAGATTCCTCAGAGCAATATTATAAAACTAGTTCATAATATTAAACAGTTTAGGAACCAGTGGGAAAAAGCATTTTATCGATTTGGACACAACCGCTCTGGAGAGTTAACTTACCAAGACCTAATTTTCGGTTTTACGAAGCAAATTGCCTCTGAAACAAACAAGTGGTTACCCCAATCAGGGAAAGGCCAAAATGCCATTAAAGTAATTGGTTCGATGTTGCTAACATCGAATCCTCCTGTCAAAAAAAAGGTCACCAAGAGATTATTAGCTTTAGCCAAGAAAAAGAGCAAAGCTAAGGCAAAATTCTCTACAGATGCTTGCTACCGAGTTGTAGACAATGTGGAACTTCAAAAAGGTTTCCAGCAGCTGGTTGGTTTCCCCAAACATGCCCAGATTTTGGAGTTATTCCATTCTGCCTCAACTTTTTCAGAGGTAAGCCATCGCCTTTCTCCAGAATTGGAGATAAAAGAAGGGGAATTAGGCAGTATGGTTCAAAAGTTGCTAGAGTTCAAACTGCTCAAGGAAGAATTCACTTGTCCTGAATTTGAAAGACCGATCTGTATCGTCTCTGCTCCTAGGGCAGGCAGCACTCTCTTATTTGAAACCTTATGCAAATTCCCGGACTTATGGACAATTGGTGACGAAAGTCACGAAATTATTGAAGGGATACCAGAGCTTCATCCTTCAACTCGCAATTTTAGTTCTAACCGCCTGACTGAAGCAGATGCCCTACCTCACATCTGTTCAACTCTCAGAGAGCGGTTTACTCAACAGTTGCAAAATCGTGAAGGAAAGGCTTACCTTGATCTTCCTATTAAGCAACGTCCTACTAAGGTAAGATTTTTAGAGAAAACGCCTAAAAATGCCCTACGCATTCCTTTCCTGAAAGCTCTATTTCCCGGAGCGCTATTTATATATCTCTATCGAGAACCAAGAGAAAATATAAGTAGTATGATGGAAGGTTGGCGAGCGCGGCGCTTTATTTCTTACCAACCCCTTCCTGGTTGGCCTTTCAGAGAATGGTGCTTCCTACTAACTCCTGGATGGTCATCACTGCAAGAAAGTTCCATAGCAGAAATTGCAGCTTATCAGTGGAAGATAGCTAATTCCTACATCTGGGAAGACCTCCAAACTTTAGCCCCATCATCTTGGTGCTTAGTTCGCTATTCTGACTTAGTTCGGGAGCCAGCGAAAACTATCAGAGCAATTAGCGAATTTGCTGGACTGACTTGGGATAAACGAATAGAACAGTTAGTTTCTCAGTCCCTACCAGTTTCGACAATGGCTACGTCGAAACCATCTCCGGACAAGTGGCGCAAAAATGAAAGGGAAATAGCTAAAGTTTTACCGAATTTAGAACCAATTATAAATCTTGTGGAGAAAAAACATGAAAAAAGTTCTTCCTAAACATGCCACTGATCAAGCTACTCCCAAAACCAAACAAGCATCTTAGAAAACTATGCCCCGTTGATATCTCCTCTATTGCTGAGGAAATACTCAGTTTGCCTCACGATTTGTGGTCCACCCAGGATAACTCCAAACCAAACAAGTTCGATAATATGGAGTTAACAATAAAGCCGTACATGGTGGTGTGAATAATGGAGATACGGATCGGATTAATCTAATCATTGAATATTTCTAGAAATAGGTAACACTCGTTCATGGCTTAAGGCTCTCTTGGGCTTGTGGTGATAACTCTATCAAGCTCAGGAGGGAAAACTAGGAGCTTATTCCCTAATATCTGAGATTGGCACTAATAATTTATGTTAATATCCTACAGTCACAAATTTATTTTTTTTCATGTTACAAAAGCAGCCGGTACAAGTGTCAAAGAAGCCCTGAAAGTATATGCAACTGAACCAGAAAAATTCAAAATAACTCGCCCCCCTAAAGAGGTAAACGGTAAGCCCAACCGCTTCTACGAAATCTGGGAGTCTTCTCTTTGGCACGCTAAAGCAAAGGATGCAAAAAAAGAACTGCCTGAGGAAGTATATAACAACTTCTATAAGTTTGCTTTTGTGAGAAATCCCTGGGATTGGCAAGTATCATATTATCACTTTATTCTCAAAGAACAAACTCATATCAGACATGAACTAGTTAAGTCCATGGGGAGCTTTGAGAAATATTTAGACTGGGTAATCAACACCAAAAATCCTTTTCCCAAGGGAGCAACTAAGTTGCAAAAAGAAATTATTACCGATGATGATGGCAAGCTAATTGTAGATTTTATTGGTAGATATGAAACCTTAGTACAAGACTTCAATTATGTCTGCCAAGTTCTCAACCTCAAAACTTCTCTGCCCCACTTGAATAAGACAACACACAGAGATTATCGGTCTTATTATAGTGAAACAACGAAAAAAATAGTAGCAGAATACTTCCAAGAAGATATTGAGTTATTTGGCTATACCTTTGATGGCTACCATACTGAATTATCTCAGGTGGGACAACTTCAAGGAAATACTGTAAATAAACAAATTTTTGCCTAGGTCAAGGAGTTTCAGCTATGCACGCCCAAGAAATTAATTCAAAAAGTAGATCTGACTTCAGGCCAGATTTACAAGAATCCCTGAGACATAGTCATATCGATCCCTCCAAGCTCAGCACATTCCAGAGAATTGTCCTGACAACTGATGGAACATTAACAGAAATATTAGAAGCTTATCTGTTTGAAAAGATCAGGATTGTCAAGTTGTCCGAGGGTGTTGTTTCCATAGCCCAAGACATTTTGCCTTTAGACCTCAAAGTTGGCAGTGAGGTGATTGAAAGAAAAGTATTGCTTCAAGGCAAAATTAGCAGAAGTAACTGGATTTATGCTGAGTCAGTTATTGTTCCCGACCGACTAGAGGAGAAGTATAGAGAAAGATTGCTCAAGTCTCAGGAATCAATTGGAAGACTATGGTTAGAACATAGGAGCGAAACCTATAAAGAAATAGTCGATTCAGGTCGGGAATGGGCAGGAGATGTGGCCGAGCATTTCAAGATTCAACCAGAAGACAAACTCCTCTCTCGCACTTATCGCGTTTTTTGTAACAAAAAACCGATCATGATGATTACTGAGAAGTTTCCTGAAAGCTACTTCCTGAAGGATTTTTAGTTCGGAGTCACACCTCATATTGGGGGATGGGGAGACAGGGAGAGGGGGGTATTTGCTTCTCCCTGAGATCTACCTTGACAGAGTAGTACTAGCAGTGTCTGAGTCATAGCGCAGGGAACAGGCAACTTCTTTAACAGTAAAATGCCTTAATCTATAAACTCAGCGCTATTGCGATCGCCTAAATATATAGTCAAGATGCCACAAACCGAAACTT
>NZ_JAAHIE010000588.1:0-4190 GCF_010671945.1 Moorena sp. SIO4E2 | reverse complement strand
AATATCATCAAAAATGAATGAGCCTTCCTTTAAAAAATCCAGAAACTGAGCAATATTGCTATCAAAAAAGTCTCTGACTGCACAGGCTACCATCTTTAAGGCTAAAGGATTTCCGGCATAACGCTCAATTAGGGTCATCCATTGGGTGTCATCTCCAATAAAATTTCCCTTTTCCTTAAAGATTTCCTGTCCGTGGGTTTCTGGTAAACCTTTGAGTGGGAAGCAGCGAACCGGTAAGGCTTCCCCCTCCAGAAGGGTCAAGTCTTGAGGTGCCTCCCGGGAGGTCATCACTAGGCAGCTGTTGTGGGAGGTTTCCCCAATAGTTCTGAGCAGCTCACCGTATCCAGCATATCCCTCTCGATAGCCACCGGTGCGAGAACCACTTTCCAGAATCGATTCGGTATTATCAAGAACCAGCAGGCAACGCGCCCCCTGTAAATACTGAATCAATCGCAAAATTTTGCCATCCACAGACGACGGTAAATTCGTTTCCTGCTGCACAGACAGAAATTGAATCATGTCTGCCAGGACTTCCTCTAGGGGAGGAGCATTGCGTAGACTGCGCCACATCACAAACTCAAATTTATCCTGTAGCAGATGGGCTAACTTCACAGCCAAGGTGGTTTTGCCAATTCCCCCCATCCCTAGAAGTGCCACCAGGCAGCAGTTGTCCTGTAGAATCCATTCCTGTAGGGTATTCAGTTCCTGCATCCGACCGTAGAAACTCCTCGGTTCTGGAGCTCCACCCCAATCAAGATGTCCAATTCCAGCCAGAGCAGTTGTCGATAGCGCTGTTAGCTCCATCTGATCTATCTCAAACTGGTCTATCTCAAACTGATCCGGCTCAACTACCTTTTCCCAATCAAGACCTACAGCACTACAAATGGCCATGAAGGTGTCAGTACGAATTGACTGTCTCCCCCAAAACCGGTTTAAGGTTGCCCTAGAGGTAAATGCACTGGTATACCAAGCTACCGCTGTTTTGTTCCATCTTTTCTGACGTCTAGCTTGGTCTACTAATTTAAGTCCTGATTCAGATGCTCGCACCGAATTCATCATAAGTCCACTCTCTTGCTTTGCTTAACCCCCAATCCATGGGGTCGATCGCTATGGCACCATCTCTAATCCAGCCATCACTATACCTAACTCTTTAATCTATGGGTGAGCAAAACGCCGCGCAATATAGAAATGTTTTGACTACTCCCACCGCTAAATCGAACGCGCCCCGCGTCGGCTTTGCAGGACGATTATAGCGGGGGATTCTTAAGAGCATAAAACTCTTAATGGCTGAGCCAAACAGCCTCTAAACCCTCCAATAAAATCATCGGGCTTACTTGTATGCTTCCGAATTATGTTCAGTGCTCCGTTGCAGTCGGCGTTAATTAACCAACCCTCACTGGTTCGGTACAATCCACGCTTGACTCTCTTCCCACTGAACGTGTAACTTTTAGGGTTATCAGCATTCCATACAGGCAATTCATCCAAGTCCAAGCTTGATGCTTTACTGGTGTAGGACTCTTCCTGTTCGATCAATTCAATCCCATATCTGAGACAGAGGCTTTCCAGCTTGTCCTTGAACATGTAAATCGGAATCTGGGTAAATTTTTGATTGTTTCGCTTACCCATATTGACCCTTTGCTTTAGGTCAGGGTTGTATCCGATAACAATCTTACTGATTTTGTTCTGTCTGCACCAATTCACAACATATCGAGCGGCCTTATTGGTGAAGTCCCTGACTTTGTGGTTTCGCTTCCTAAGCAATCTAGCCTGTCGATTTGTTAAGGTCTTGATACCTTGCAAGTCCTTAATAGACTGAAGTTTAGCGTTGCGCTTGTTGTAGAAGCGATTATCAGACTTGATTCTTCTGCCGTCAATGATAAATGACTTTTGAGTGGTGCTAACACATGTAGCAAAATTATCAAGCCCCAAATCTATACCCAAAATTTCACTGGTCTGTTCAACTTGCCCCTCAGGTTCACTTTCGTAACAATAGCAAATCTCAAAGTACCTTGCTTTGTATTTAGGGAGGATGCGGATTTCTTTGACTGTTAATGACCTAAGTCTTTCTGGAATAGTAAACTGAACTGCACCGTGCTCTCTCTTGAACTGGCGAGACATAGGGACGGTAAATAACCAGTCCTTTCCGGGTAGCTTCTCCCAGTCACGTTTCCTTACTGGAATGACTAAAAGAAAGTGCCCATCCTTGGGTAGGTAATTGGGAAGTCTAACTTTTTCCTGGTAACCTCCACTAGCTTTTAGTTTGAGTAAACCAAAGAAAGACTTGAACGATCTATCGACAATTTTTAAGGTTTGTTGCGCAATGTCCGTCGGCAGTAATTTGTAGTTTTCATTCTCTTTGGAGTGATGATAATTACTTTCATACCGCAGATGTTTGCGTTCCTGAAAGAAATACTGACGGACATTATATAGCCCCACATTGAACATATTTTTGCTCAAGTGACACATTTGTCTAAGAGCTAAGATCTGCTGCTTGTCTAAACGAAGATTATTAACTTGAGTTAACATTAAAATTCCCCGCTATAACCATAGGTATTATAGCGGAAGTACTTGAGAGTGGCAACTAAACCCGCCTCCAATTCCCAAGGGTCAGAAGTTACCGCACTTGTCTTACTGGCAGTGCCAGACGCTGCGCGAACGACTATAACGGGAGTCCCCTTGGGGCAAAGATGGAATTAGTTAGAGAAGGTTAACTAAGAGGGAATCTGAGGGAAACATGAGAAAAATCTCAGAAACACAGCATAACTGAAACCACTGAGACAAAAACTGAGACAAACCAGTTTGAGCTCTAGGCTAGCAGAGCTGGTTGTAAAACTACAGTTCCCGACTCCCTACTCCCTCGGTGCGCTTGACTCCCGACTCCGAAGTGCCCTTTGCTATGTAAGTTATCCTGTTGAGTTCAACCTGAGCCAAATCTAAGAAATTCCTGAGATTACTCTAAAAAAAACCAGACAACTCACCTGAGTTCCAGTTACTAAGACAAAAACTGAGGCAAAAACTGAGACTTTCGGTTTGTGAGTGTCAGGCAAGATGGAAATATCGAGATTGAGCTAAGTGCGGTGAAACACTAAAAGTTAGTTTTCCAGTAAGCATTCAGCGTGTCGCGTATCAGCTATCAGCGAACAGCGATTAGCGCTATACGCACGGTTATTGAGGAGGAAACTGTTTTGAATAAAAGAGGTAAGCATTCGTTTAATCTCTGTTACGGAAAGCACCTCAAGTAGCGTGGCCATAGGCCAAACAGGTTTATTTTAAGCTGACGGCTGACAGCACCTCAAGTAGCGTGGCCAACGGCCAACGGCTGACAGGTGACGATTTTGGAAAACACCACATCATGTAATCAAGTCAAAAGGAGTCTCTTATGTCTCTTGGGAAAAATTATCGTTTGGCAAGAATTCTCAAAGGATTAGACAACTATTTTATAGTTCCAATTGACCATGGGTTTACACTTGGTCCGGTTAATGGTCTGGCAAAAGTTCATCAATTCATCAGATCGTTACCGGAGAAAACCATTAGTGCAATTGTTGCTCATCAAGGGATAGCTCGGGCAATCCATCCAGGTTTAATTCAGAAAGATATATCGTTAATTTTGCATCTTTCTGGGTCAACTAACCTATCTCCCGATCCATCTTCCAAACATCTAGTCAGTAGTGTTGAACAAGCCATTAAGCTTGGTGCAGATGGAGTTTCAATTCACGTTAATCTTGGGGCAAACGATGAATACCGTATGCTCAAAGATTTCAGCCAAATCTCAGCAGCCTGTCATCAATGGGGTATGCCATTGCTAGCAATGGTTTATGCACGAGGAGAGAAGATTAAAAATGAGTACGATGCAGATGCGATCGCTCACTCAACCAGATTGGCCTGGGAGCTAGGAGCAGATATTGTCAAGGTGAACTACACTGGCGATGTTCAATCGTTTAAACAAGTTGTTAATGCTGTTGACATCCCTGTTATCGTTGCCGGAGGAGCAAAGAGCAATTCAGATAGCTCGATCTTATCGATGATCAAAGATGCCATCAAGGCTGGCGGTAAAGGCGTTGCTGTTGGTAGAAATATATTTCAACACAGTAATCCCTCATTCATTTCTCAAGAAATTGCCAAAGTTATCAGTAATCCCTATCAGTTTACCATCAAGGAGGTAGCGTAATGAAATTATCTTGGTTAGACCT
>NZ_JAAHIE010000587.1:0-4190 GCF_010671945.1 Moorena sp. SIO4E2 | reverse complement strand
ATAAGTTTTAACCATGCATCTGCATAGCCTACCAACCATAAAGGCTCCCCTGTCTAAGGTTTCGTCTCCGGGGGAAACCACGGCAAAGCGCGAGTGGGGGGAACCCCCTTTGGCGGCGCTGCCTCCCCTGTTCCGAAGCTGCATCGCTTCCTCAACAAAAGAGGTGCCAGTAATTGTGATGAGCAAAAAGCAATACTAAGACCAGTATTAAAGTTATTGGGCTCTACCGAACATAGTGTGTATAAAACCGCGCTTATGGCCGAATAGGTCGGATGGGACGGGTTATTTATAAAAAATCATTCTATTGGTACTTAAACTAAAATCGAGAATCAATAAAGGTATAATACAGTTATGGCCGACATTTCACGTTAAGACTTGAGGAATGAAAGAGACAACTCCCGCACCCCTTGCCCCCTTGCTTCGAACGATGGTGTAAACCCTTTGATGATGTCTGGACCCATAAAGCCCAAAAACGGGAGTTTAGGAACTATATAGGTGGATTATTAGGGGAAAGTGAACGAAAAAACCTGTCTCAAATGGCTTATAACCCTGTGGGAGTGACTTACCACCGATTACATCATTGTCTTGATGCCATAGCGAGTGGGGGAAACCCCCTTTGGCCGACTGCATCGCTTTTTGACGGAAGCGCCCTGGTCAGCCGAACCGGTTGAACGCCGCCTGATCGTGATGAATCAGTGTAGCCAAACCCGGATCAGTAGAGGATTCACGTTAATTGTTGATGACTCAGGACTCGCGAAAAAGCGGCAATTTCACAGCCGGAGTGGGACGGCAGTACATGGTCGAAATCGGTAAAATCGATAATGGGGTAGTAGTGGTAACAACTGATCTATATGATGGCCAAAAAAGCCTACCATTAGATTTAGAGTTATATCAACACGCCAGTTCTTTACCTCAGGGAAACAAAGACCCTGAATTCAAGAAAAAGCCGGAGCTAGCTTTAGGGTTAATTGACCGCAGCTTGCTGAGAGGATACCGACCGGGGTACGTGGTAATTGATGCTGGCTATGGAAATAACACAACATTTCTGCATAAGCTGGAAAAAAGGAAACTAAAGTATTTAGGGGGATTAGCCAAAAACCGCCAAGTTATAAGTCAAACATCGGCAAATAACAGAGAGGAAATTCCCTTAGATAAATTAGCATCAGTCTTGCCTGGCTCAGCTTTTATCCCGGTTAACCTCAATCTAAATCAATCGAAAACAGTTTGGGTGGCCACTGTTGAAGTTGAACTATCACAGCTCGAAGGAACGAGAACAATTGCTATCGTCAATCAGGCCTCGACCTTCGACCAAGAAGCGTGAGATTGACTATTTGATTACCAATGTTGACTCAACAAAAGCCACAGCCGAGTGGAT
Organism: Moorena sp. SIO4E2; assembly: GCF_010671945.1. Lineage (NCBI taxonomy): Bacteria > Bacillati > Cyanobacteriota > Cyanophyceae > Coleofasciculales > Coleofasciculaceae > Moorena > Moorena sp. SIO4E2. The sequence goes on along the minus strand of NZ_JAAHIE010000587.1, from coordinate 2,815 downwards.
AGTAACTAGCTATGCTCAAAGGAATTGGGTGGAAGTTTTCGATCGAGAAGCCAAAGGATGGTTAGGGCTTAAAGAATATCAAGTCAGAGATGCTCGCAGCTTGCTGAGACATTTCATTCTTGTGTTTTGTGCCTATACATTTATTTTATGGCACACCTTAACTGGAGGGTTAAGAAGACGTTGGGCTAACAAACCTTTAAAAACCTTTCCTGAGTCATTAGAGGCGTAACGGAGCAGCGATGTCTTTCCGTTTTGTGGAGTGGCTGACTCAAAATCGCAACCTATTCTTCGCTTACAAAGCTGCTTTGGGCTTTATTTGGGCTTGATATCTGTTTAAGTACCACTAGGCAGGAGTTACTCAATACTGCGCAACACACTCTATAAGTAGTAGGGGGCATTATTAACGGAAGCTACAGATAGAATTGCTGCGTAAGTTCTGCTAGGGTGGGCATTATCCACCCTACTACTAACCTAAGTTGCTAGTTATCAAAAAACACCTCAAAATGGCTTCAAGACACCAAAACTTAGTATCGATAGATCCTTAATTATATAGATTATTGGTATTAAGAGCTACCATTTATGGGTATAACTAGCCAGGGCAAACGTATCTTGTCAATAAACTGGGGATAGTTCTCAATAAACCCTGCCTTGTCTGTCTTGTCTTCGTTGTCCCCTTGTAGCCTTAGTTTGAGATTTTCCGGCGATAGACCCACACTTTAGTCATTAGGGTGAGTGTGGGATATGTCACATTTAATGAAATATTGTACTAGCACTATTAATGCTTGAATCACAGAATCTCGTTGATTGGCATTGAGGCTGACCATCGGGGGTCGATTGCTTTCATCCACAAAGCCCAACGCGATCGCTACATCCTCTTCTGACCAAGCTCCTTCACAATCAACATGGGTTAGACCAATCACTAGGGGAATTTTCACACGCTGTCCCATAAAACTGAGCAGGCGACGGGAAGAGCTAAACTGACTGGGACGATGGGCATCAACAAGGAGTATGTAAGCATGCGCTTTCCGAATCAGGATATCCCACATGAAATCAAAGCGAGACTGTCCTGGAGTACCATATAAATGTAGCGCCATATCTTGAGCAAATTGCAAACGCCCAAAGTCCATCGCTACTGTAGTTTTTTGCTTAATTTTAGTTGTCACGTCCGTTGCTAGGCAATCTGTATCCACTACATCAATTTCGCTAACCGAGCGAATGAAAGAGGATTTTCCAGCACCCACGGCACCGGTTACAACTAGACGCATAATTTCCACGCTTATTTGCTGTTAGCCGTTCTGAAGCAGAATCGGAAACACGACAACATTATTGTCAACCACAGGATTAGGATTACCATACTCTGATTGCAGAAAAACTACCATTAACTCCAAAAAGTACCTAGCTGTTATTAATCGTTATTACCTCCTTAAGAAACCAAGTAAGTGTTGCACAAAGCGATTGCTCAGCTCTTGAGGATTGTCCTCCTCAGTTCGATTTGCCCCAACGGCGACTGGCTCTAATCCCTGTGATTGCCAATAGTTCTGTTGATATGAAGTAAGCATAGGCACTTCTGCGACTAAACCCACGCTAATCAGCCGGAAGGATATCTGTTGAACCGTTTCCAGAGACTTCCCCAACCGAGTAGCAATATCAGTGAGGGGAATCGACCCATTGGCTAATTTCCAAACTGCAGCTTCCATAGGGTCTAGCCCTAACTGGCGATGACCAACCATCGCCCTAGATAGTGCTGAGGTTGTCTCAGGTAGCTTGTCTGCTAATCCAGTCCAATCTGGTAGAGCTCGCAGACCAATTAGAGTTGCTTTGGTAGCTGAGATGCTTAAACCCGTCATTTCTATCGTGGGCAAGGTTGCCTTAGAGTCAAACCTAAATTTAGCATCTTTGAGCCGGAATAAGCCACAAACTGAGCGTATAACCTGGGCATGAAATAGTAGTCTCAACTGCTCTGGATGCAGAAATCCCTTAGTCTTCAAGTACAGACCAATCGGTTTATTCGCCGGACATCGATTTACCTGTTCATTAATTACCTCAGGGCTCAGCCAACCCCGCTGACACATCATTTTCAGCAGGCATTGGTGATCCAGACGATAGCTAACTGCCAAGATCCGACCTTGGCGCAGTAGAATATGTCGAGCTTTTATTTCCTGACTATGCCTACTTAGCTTGAATCGGAGGGTTAGTAATCCAGTTTTGTTTCCTTGATCGAGGAACTGAAACAATTCTGGGAGGGAAAATTCCGCTAAAGAACTCGTGATAGCCATTACTTGCCAATAATAAAGAAAGTCACCTATTACTAGGCTTAAGTTTATTGATAGTCACAAGACATAATGAATAATCTATTTTTTTTGATCGATTTTTTCGGATTTTATATTAAAGTTATTAAATTTTAATTATTTTACAATACAATTCTAACCATTGGGTTAGTAATTCCCTAAGTGTAAAGTCAAAAATTTCTATCTTATGACTGATGCGTAAAATGAAGATATAAGCCTTAGAGAGGAGAGGTTCAGCAGGGTTTCTGACATTGGCAATCTGACATTGGAAATAGGCTTAACTCAAACCTGGCGCTTAGATAGTTTTCCCACTATAGCCACTTCCAGTTAGGGCGTGTCATCAATTAAGCCAGATAACGGTAGCAGCCAGATAAATTGCGGATAGAAAGTTTATTGCCCCTTTATCATAGCGTGTGGCAATCGCTCGATATTGCTTGAGTTGGGCAAAGAAGTTTTCAATTAGATGTCGTGCTTGGTATAAGTATCGATCATACTCACGCTTAACAGTACGGTTGCACTTGGGCGGA
>NZ_JAAHIE010000586.1:2659-4201 GCF_010671945.1 Moorena sp. SIO4E2 | reverse complement strand
AGAATTAAGAATGTAGAATTAAGAATGGGGAATTAAGAATGTAGAATTAAGAATGTAGAATTAAGAATGGGGAATTAAGAATGGGGAATTAAAAATTAAGAATTAAGAATGTAGAATTAAGAATGTAGAATTAAGAAGGCAGAAGCCAGAAGCCAGAAGCCAGAAGCCAGAAGCCAGAAGCCAGAAGCCAGAAGCCAGGGGAGCATCTCATTTTGGAAACAATATTACCCAAAGCAACTATATTTCAAGGGTTTCAGCCCCCTAACAAGAGCTAACGTGCCAAATTGGGATGCTCCCGAAGCCAGAAGCCAGAAGCCAGAAGGTAGCATGTATAATTCTAAATTCTAAATTCTAAATTCTAAATTATTAATTCTAAATTCCCAATTCTAAATTCTAAATTCTAAATTCTATAATTACGTTAGTAAATAGCCAGTTTTTTGTTCAATGTAGTCTATTATCTTATGATAAATTTCTGGATATTTTTGTTCGCTAATAATGATGGGCATGGAACTGTCAGGTAACCAAAAGGTTAATCTCTGATTTGGGTAGTGACAAAAACTACTGATTTTGTTGAGGTCAAGGATATAATCATGACGCTCGTAACTGAATGTAATCCAAAAACCTGAAGGTGATCGTGCTGATAACTTTTGAATGTAGTTGACCACTCGTTGATAACCGTCTGGGTCACTTTGACGGTTGATAATAATGGGAATAGTACTATCGGGTAACCAGAAGGTTATTTTTCCGTTGGGACCATGGGTGAATGTACTAAGCCGATCCAGATCAATGACATATTCTCGATGATCGTAATTAACTTTTATCCAGTAACTCACAAAACCTCCTTATTGACATAATGGGTTGGTAATACTAGCAATTACCAATTCGAACGAGTCCAGTTAATCACTTTAGCAAAGGGAACAGGAAACAAAAATTATCACAATTCCTATACGGATTGCTCTTCTTATTCAGATTACTGGTTACTTCTTGTTAATTAACACTTGTTACTTGTTACTGGGAGCATTTCACCTTTGTAATTATGTACATATATCCCCCCTAACCCCCCTTAATCAAGGGGGGAATTAGATTCAAAAGTCCCCCTTATTAAGGGGGATTTAGGGGGATCTGAATCAGGGATTAACAAAACTGACATGCTCCATTTGTTACTTGTTACTTGACTTTCAACCAATAAGGATAAATAGTTAACCAGGATAGGAAAAATGTAGAATGTAGAATGTAGAATTAAGAATGTAGAATTAAGAATGTAGAATTAAGAATGTAGAATTAAGAATCCAATTCTAAATTCGCGCATTCTTAATTCTTAATTCTATTAAGATCATCCCTGAATTGAGCGAAAGTTGGAAGCCCCAACCTACTTCGTGTCGGTTGGGGTACTTCACTGTTACCTAGCTGCTGATCAAGCTAAGTCATATTTCAGGGGTTTATTCCTCAGAGCCGGATAATTTCTGTGGAATCATGTTTTGATGGAGGGTAATTATCCGGCATGATGTCATTGATCCCCTAATCTGCGACATATGTGACATC
>NZ_JAAHIE010000586.1:0-2102 GCF_010671945.1 Moorena sp. SIO4E2 | reverse complement strand
GAACACTGCATCCCTAAACATAAGCCCAGCAAGGGAATCTGATTTTCCCTAGCATACCGAATTGCCTGAATTTTGCCATCTACTCCCCGAATCCCAAAGCCTCCAGGAATAAGGATACCGTTAAAACCGTTTAGGAAGGGTTCAGGGCCGTAAGCTTCCACATCCTCAGCACTAACCCAGTGTATTTTGATTTTGGTATCCTTTGCGATCGCAGCATGCTGCAAAGCTTCCACAACGGATAGATAGGCATCAGTTAGTTTGATATACTTACCAACAATGGCAATTTCAAGATGGTGAGTGGGATTATGCAAACGCTCAACTAACCGCTGCCAATGGGTTAAATCTGGTTCCCGTTGCTCCATCTGGAATAACTCTAGAGTTTGCTGGGCTAGTCCTTCTTTTTCTAGCATTAGGGGGACTTCGTAGATACTGCTGGCGTCCTGTGCAGAAATAACTGACTCTACTGGTACATCACAGAATGCTGATATTTTATCTTTTAATCCGCTTGGGAAAGCGCGATCGCATCGGCAAATTAAAATATCCGGTTGAATCCCAATGGCACGCAATTCCTTGACGGAGTGCTGGGTTGGCTTAGTTTTTATTTCTCCAGCCGCAGGAATCCAAGGTAATAGGGTGACGTGCATATAAAGGACGTGATTGCGCCCGACATCCTTACGGAATTGACGAATTGCTTCCAAAAACGGTAGGGATTCAATATCCCCCAGTGTGCCACCAATTTCTGTAATCACTACATCAGGATTGGAATTTTGGGCAACTCGATGAATGCGCTGTTTTATTTCATTGGTAATGTGGGGAATCACCTGCACTGTCCCCCCCTGGTAGTCACCGCGACGTTCTTTATTGATTACGGCTTGATAAATCGAGCCAGTTGTGACACTGTTTAGGCGAGAGACGGAGGTATCCGTGAAGCGTTCATAGTGACCTAAATCTAAATCTGTCTCGGCACCGTCTGATGTTACAAACACTTCTCCATGTTGGTAGGGACTCATGGTTCCCGGATCTACGTTAATATAGGGGTCTAGTTTAAGAATCGAAACGGAATAGTTCCGGGATTTGAGTAAACGTCCCAAGCTAGCAGCAACAATCCCCTTGCCAATACTGGATACAACCCCTCCAGTTATGAAGACAAACTTAGTCATAATAGTAATAATATTATAGCGCGATATAGATTTTCTGGGTTCATTGTGCCATGGTACACCAGAGTTGTTTGGTGCTGCTGAGCTATCAGCTATCAGCTATCAGTATTCAGCTATCAGCTATCAGTTACCAGCAATCAGCAATCAGCAATCAGTTATCAGCAATCAGCAATCAGCAATCAGTTATCAGCTTAAGCGCTACGCGCACGCTACTTGAGGTGCTATCAGCTTAAGCGCTACGCGCACGCTACTTGAGGTGCTATCAGCTTTCAGCCAACGGCTGACCACTGACCACTGAAGGTGACGGCTGACGGCTGACCACTGACGGCTGACCACTGACGGCTGACCACTGACGGCTGACGGCTGACGGCTGACCACTGACCACTGACCACTGACTACTGACCGCTGACCGCTGACCGCTGACCGCTGACCGCTGATCGATGCAAAACCCCTAGGATTCCTCATCCATTGGATTACCGAGGTCTAGATTACCGACGTCAAAGACAATGACAAATTGAGCATCAGGCATTAATCGTTTCAGAGCCCATAAGTGTCCTTCCGCATCAGACCGGTTCCGGAAGCGAGCAACGACTCTCCGCTGCATCTTGGGTAACAGCCGAATGACCACCCACGGATGAAGGCGTTCAGAATAACTCATAATCAAACTATCTCCTTTTGTAGGGGAGCCAGAGCTAGCCCGCCGACGGTCCAACATCTACGGGCTAGCTCTTGACTCCGGGCGTCTCAGCGCCCACTCTTATAGTTTAGCACAAAAAATATAATATTATAACATATTTTGAAAAGTTTTGTGAAAAACTGGTTGGGAGTAGGGAATTGGGAGTAGGGAATTGGGAATCGGGAATCGGGAATCGGGAATCGGGAATCGGGAATCGGGAATAAGGAATAGGTAAAAAATTTTATGTACCTTTATAGCTTATAGTTATG
>NZ_JAAHIE010000585.1:0-4202 GCF_010671945.1 Moorena sp. SIO4E2 | reverse complement strand
AATATTATTTGGTGCCGATATCCCAATCACCTAGCATTAGTCGGTTGGGTTGATGGAAAGCACCTCAAGCAGCTTGAGCCTTGGCCACCCTACGGGAATGGCTGACAGCTGACTGCTGATGGCTGACTGCTGACTGCTGATGGCTGACTGCTGACTGCTGACTGCTGACAGCTGACAGCTGATGGCTGACGGCTGACTGCTTATTAAACATTTCTAGCGTCTTCGACCCAGCTATCAAACAGGTCTTGATGGTTTTCAATCCATTCTTCGGCATGGTGACGGATATCTTTTGAGCTATCTTCACCCTGGTTGAGTAATTCATTTTGGGCATTGATATCCTGAACGGGAATATGAATCAATTCAAACAAGCGCTTGGCGGCTGGGTTAGCAGATACAAATTTCTTATTAGCTACGATTCGGATCCGATCGATAGCAAATCCCAGATTTTTACCATTTACTGAAGTATCTTTTGCGGTCAAGTCTTTTTGTGATTCTGGTAGATCAGTGAAGGGAACTTCTAGCCAGACAACATCTTGATCTGGTTTTAACACTGCTGCCATCCACATTGGTGTCCAAGTGTAGTAGAGGATTGGTTGTCCTTGGTTGTAGCGAGTAATAGCATCTACAATTAAGGCTGAGTAGGTTCCTTGGTCTTGCTCAACGGTATCTTCGAGTCCGTAAGCTTTAAGATGATGCTCAATCATAATTTCACAAAACCAACCGGAATTACAGCCAATCAAATTGGCTTTACCATCACCATCTGAGTCAAAGAGTTTAGCGATTTTTGGGTCTTTGAGTTGCTCTAGGCTAGTGATGTTGTATTTATCAGCAGTTTTTTTATCAATCTGATAACCTTGCCAGAGATCAGAGGTAATTACTCCGAGTCGTTCTAACTTCTGTTCACCACCACTTTTTTCAACAAAGGGTCTATGACCGATGTCCCAATTGACAGCAGTGTAATCTAGGTCGCCGTTGCCCAAAGCCAGGTAAGCGGTGACGTATTCAATTTGTTTTGGCTGTTTGATGGTGTAACCAAGTTTTTCCAGACCGATGTTGACAATTTCGGTTTGGAATTGTTCTTCTTGCAAGCTGCTATAGACCGATTGTACGCTGACGCCTTTACCAGGCATGGCTAAAGTAGAGTCTGTGCTTACTTGGGCTTGGGAGGGTTGTTGCCAAGTCATAAAACCCAGGAGTGCCAGTAAAATGGTTGCTCCAACAGTAGCCCAAGCCAGTTGTTGACCTGTGGAAGAGCGCACCAAACCAATTGGTCCTCGTTTCAACCAAGGGATTTGGTTGTTGCCTTGACTGACTATCTGAGTGATCCGATCCAGCATTACTGCGATTAGAACGATGCTTAATCCTCCGACAGCAGCTAGTCCCACATTCACCCGACCTAGTCCTTGCAATACCATCTGTCCAAGTCCTCCTACACCAATCATGGAGGTTACCACTGACATGGATAACGCTAAGAGGATGGCTTGGTTGACTCCAGCTAAAATAGTTGGCATGGCTAGGGGAATTTGGACTTCAAATAACATTTGTGTCGGGGTTGAGCCAAATGCGATCGCAGCTTCGACAACTTCTGTAGACACTTGCCGAATCCCTAGGTTAGTCAACCGAATCAGGGGGGGTATGGCAAAGACACAGGTTGCCATTACTCCAGGCACTGCACCAATCCCAAACAACATCACTACTGGGACAAGATAGACGAAGGACGGTAGGGTTTGCATGGCATCAAGCAGGGGTCGCAGCACTTTCTCAATGCGATCGCTACTGGCACAGGCAATACCGAAGGTGATGCCTATCACCATGCAAAACACTACAGCGGTCACCACTAGGGAAAGAGATACCATGGCTTGGGTCCAGGCTCCCAAAAAGCCAATCAAGCTCAAAGCAGCAACACTATAAATCGCAATTCTGCCACCAGCCAGTTGCCATGCTATCAAGGCAATCAGAATCAGTAAAATTAATGGAGGAATCGATAGCAACAGCCATTCTATACTCTCCAGGGTGATGCTAATCGGTAGACTAATCCCTTGAAAGAAAGGACGAAAATTGTCAACCAGGAAATTCACTGCAGCAGTAATCCACTGCTGGAGGGGTAAGGTATAAAGCTCAAAGGGGTTCAGGATAATATCTAGACCTCCTTGGCTCTTGGCGATCACGAAAACAGATAGAGTCAAGGATTTCAACACAATAATACCAGTATTTTTATTAATATTATCATGCCAGGGAGCATTTATTTTGTCAGGGGTTGGTAATGGGTAAGCTAAAACCCATGGAACATGTTTTTTAGCAAGGCAAAAGGCAAGAGGCAAAAGGCAAGAGGCAATATTAAATAGTCAAAATATGACTAAGTTAACTTTTTTTAGTTTAATAATAGACATTTTAAATACAAAACTGCATAATCAATTAAGTCATTAATAATCCATATATCTTCTTGATTTTTTACTCAACCAAATACTGCGTCAATACAATAATTACAGTAACAATAATTACAGTTTTTTGTATTAACAATAATTCTGATTTAATTGATTAAATCTTGTAAGCATTCATCGCAGCTGGGATAATTCTCCCCATTTCCCGTTCTTCCCGACTCCCGACTCCCGATTCCCTGCTCCCTAAAAAAATTGTAACAAAAATTCTAAAATATGTTATAATATAAGTTTATTTTTGTGTTATAATAAAATCACGTTATGAACACTAGCAATGTTCCATGACAAAAGCCAGCCTCAAGATTTACCACAGTCACCGGGCTGGCTTTGAATCCCCTATAAAAGAAGACCTGATTTATTATGACTTATGCAAATCGCCTACATCCGTGGGCGATCGTTCGGCTGTTGCCCAAGATGCAACGGGTTGTTGTTCGTCGGTTCCGCAACCGTTCTAATGCGGAGGGGCATATGCAAGCTCTGAAACGGCTGATGCCTGATGCTAATTTCGTGATTGTTTTTGATTTAGGTGAGCCTATCGGTGAAGAATCGTAGGGTTGAGCGGGAGTAGGGAATGGTTGAAGGTTTAATGTTGTGAGGTTGAAGGTTTAAGGTTATTTGGTTGAAGGTTGAAGGTTGTCAGGTTGAGGGTTGTTCGCGTAGCGTGGCCAAAGGCCAAGGTTATTTGGTTGAGGGTTGTGGTAGGATACAGGCAAGATGCCTGTTCCACTAAGATTGCTATCAGGATTCATCAAGCTGACTGCTGACAGCTGATTGCTCAATACTTACCCCTACTCCCGACTCCCGACTCCCTACTCCCGATTCCCTACTCCCGACTCCCGATTCCCTACTCCCCAGCCATAGAGCGCCAATTGCCAGAAGGAATAAAACTCGCCCAATAAATGGGATGCTGATACTCTGGACTTCCTAGCATTTGCAACTGAATCCTTCGCAAAGCTTCAGAACGCCCTTGGTTATCCTGCAATCCTTGATAATAAGACACCATTAGATCCTTGGTAACCTGATCATTTACTGCCCACAAACTAATGACTTGGCTTTCTGACCCGGCAATTACCAACGCTCGACGCAACCCATAGATTCCTTCCCCAGCACTGATATTGCCTAAGCCAGTATCACAAGCTGATAACACCACTAGCTTTGTACCTGATAAATTTAATCCCGTTGCTTCTAAGGCTGTGAAGATGCCATCTTCTAGATCATTGTCTGGCTTGTTGTTGTTAATTCCTGCTAATGCTAACCCTGAGCTAAGTAAGGCATTATCCCCTGACGTAAACTCTTCCGAATCAGGTCTTTCTTGGAAGAAACCATGGGTAGCAATATGTAGTATTATCGGACGAGTAACTTGTTTTAATGCTGCTTCATTAGCTTCAGCACCTAATAACGGCTCCACACCAAGCATCTTTGCGATCGCATTTACTTCCTCAAGAGCACCAGGTAAAGGGGATAAGCTCAACTCGGAAGGATTGAATTGACGTAAGCTGCGAGTTGCTACTATCTGGTTTTCTTCCCCAAGGGCAGTAGTTTGAGCGGAATTATCAAAATCTGGTGCTCCCAAAAGTACTGGTTGGGTGAGCTTGGGATTAGGATTGGATAATCTCAGTAAATCCCTACCGGAAGTGAGGTAAGTAAAACCATAGCTTTCTACTAAATACCGGTCGTCTTCATCTACTAAAGCTTCAAAGGGGATCAGGTTGAGGTAGCCGTCTGGAGACAGTAAAATCCTGCGGCTATCTCCCAACAAAGGAA
>NZ_JAAHIE010000584.1:0-4218 GCF_010671945.1 Moorena sp. SIO4E2 | reverse complement strand
TTACAAATGATCAACTATCCCTTGACAACAGTTTCATTATTAGCAACACCTTCGGAACAGAAAAGGGTGGGGATATCACTATTGATACTGGCTCACTCTCTGCCAAAAACGGTGCTCAGATCGAAACCAGTACCTTTGGTCAAGCTGATGCAGGGAAAGTGACTATTGTTGCTGATGATACAGTCACCTTTGAAGGGAAACCGGAAAATCCTAACACTACTGGAATTTTCAACAACATAGAACAAGACGCTATCGGTAATAGTGGTGGTATTTCCATGACCACAGGCTCTTTGTTTATGAATGATGCTTTCTTGCAGTCGAGGATCAAAGGACAGGGAAATGGTGGAGATGTAACAATTATTGCTGATGACCAAGTTATCGTTGACCAGAACAGTAACTCGATTCTGACCGAAGTGGATTTTTCCGTAATCGGCAGCGCAGGAGATATATCGATTGATGCCGAATCAGTCACTATCAGCAATGGTGCTAGACTCGTAGCTGACACCCTGGGAATAGGAGATGCGGGCAATATAACTATAACAGCTCGCGATACAGTTACCATTGACGGGGTAAACAGTGATCTGACACTAGCCAGCGGGTTGCGCTCTCGGGTCGGTCGAGATAGAGAAAACCCAAGGTTTCGCAACAAACCACAAGCTATAGGTAATGGTGGCGACATCACCATAAAGGGAAAGTCAGTTTTTGTGACCAATGGCGGTCAAATAAGTGCTGAAATATATGACAAAGGAAAGGCTGGCAACATATCAATTATTGCTGAGGATGACGTTATCTTTGATGGCGCTTTAATATTCAGAAATAAAAACAGGAATAATAAGGTGTCAAGCTTTTCAAGTATTATATTCACTCGAGTTAGACAAACAGCAGAGGGCGACGGTGGCAACGTATTGATTGAAGGTCGGTCAGTTTCGTTTACCAACGGTGCTGTGATAAATTCCGAAACCCGTGGCAAAGGAAACGGGGGTGATGTGGAAATCAAAGCTCGCGATCGCGTTTTAGTTGACGGAGTGGTTTTACTTGACGGAGTGGACAAAACCAGGTCAATCACTACTGGCATATTTAGTAATGTTAGAAGTAATGGCGATGGCAATGGTGGCGATATCAAGATCAAAGTTAAAGAAGGTTCATTGGCGATTACTGGAGGTGCTAGGTTACAATCTGGTACTCAAGAGAAGGGAAATGGTGGCAATGTGATCATTACGGTTGATGATCAGGTTTTAATAGACGGAGTGGGCATTAATGACCAACCTAGTCAGATCTTGACTGGTGTGGATCTTAGGTCAACACAGGGCAACGGTGGTAAGATTAAAATTAACGCTAACTCAATTGCTGTGACTGATGGCGGAGCCTTAGATGCTAGCACCAATAGTAATGGTAACGGTGGACCTATAGATTTAACCACCAATACACTAACTGTTAATGGTGGAGTCATTTCCAGCGCTGCTAAAGAGAAAGCTATCGGTCAAGCCAGCGATATCACAATCAATACTGATGCCCTCAAAGTTGAGGATGAAGGGGAAATAACAGTCAAAAGTGAGAAAGGGATAGCAGGAAATCTGGACATTAAAGCTAATTCCCTGTTGCTTGACAACGGCACACTTTTAGCTGAAACTCAACTGAGTGGAGGGGAAGATGGAGCGAATATCACACTAGACGTATCAGAATCGATAGTGATGCTCAACGAAAGCCTAATCTCCGCAGAGGCTTCTGAAGAAGCTACGGGTGGCAATATTGATATTGATACCGACGTCTTAATTGCCTTTCCCCCAACTGGTCCTAATGGTAGCGATATCATTGCCAAAGCTGAACAGGGAAAAGGTGGTGAGATCACCATTAATGCCGAAGATGTCCGTTTGATTGAGGAGCGCGAAGCCATTGATGGAAATCGCACTAATGATATTGATGCCAGTTCTGACTCTGGTCCACAAGGAATAGTGACCATCAATACGGGCAATCTTGACCCTTCTCGGGGATTAGATCAACTACCAATTAATTTAACTGACCCATCATCACTCATTGTTGCTAGCTGTCCGAGAAGTGGGAAAGTCTCGGTAGATGAACTTGGTGAATTTATTGTTACTGGACGAGGTGGCATTCCGGCTAGTCCCCTCGACCCGATTATCGGTCAAACCATCATTGCTGATTGGGTGACTCTAGATGATCAAACCCTTACTGAAATTGATCACAATCTTGATAAGAATCAGACCTTAGCTCCCTCGACCGAACAGAATTTTATTCCACAGAATTCTAAGCCAAAACGGATTGTGGAAGCTCAAGGCTGGATGATTGGTCCGGATGGTAAGATCATTCTCACCTCTTTCCCTACCGATACCACTAGCCCACCCAAGCCTTGGTATCACTATGTCTCTTGCCGAGATTTATAGCACAGCGCTATCAATTTTAGCTAACTTTTCAACAATCCCAATTTCTCCTGCAGGTGAATCTAGAGCAACTATTACTTGGCAAGTTCCGGTATTTACTGGCAAAAGCTGTAAGTGTATCCATCTTTTCGGTGTATCGCCGATATATCTTGAGGTTTACAGCTCTTGTACCCCTTCATTCCTAACGGGGTAAATCCAAAACTTCCTTTGCTTCTGGGAGTAACCTTGCCTATTCCTAATTTTTGGTGCCTAGCTATATCTCCGGTAGCCCAACCTTTAATCGGTCTTAATGGGTTGTGTCTAATGGGGTAACCGTATTTATTGAGTGCTGCTTTTTGTCTGCTACCCTGCCCTTTACAGGTTGCCAATAGTGGCTGAGAGGTTTTCAACATTAGGGTCTCAATGTCTCCAACACAAGCAGCATCAATCCAGTGCTGTTTAGGTAGTCTTAGCTTCGTCCGGTTGTACTTAGTTTGTGCTCCCGTCCCAATTACTACAGGTCTGGCGTTTCGGAGTACTTTCACTAACTTGTTGCGAGTTGTGTTAACCGCCGCCGCATCCTTCAATGGTAGTTTAGCTTTGACTTTAATCTTTTGGAGCAAGCTCGGCTTCTTTTTTAGGAAAACCTCTATAGGTTTGTCACTTTTTCGTTGATTGCATTTTTCGCAAGCTAAACAAAGATTACTTACGCGATCGCTTCCTCCTTTTGATTTTGGATGGATATGCTCAACCTGTAAGGGTACATTTTGCTTGCCACAATAAGTGCATTCCCTCCCCCATTTTTCAAGCAAATACTCTCTGACCTCGTAACCAGCTAGTTCCCCCTGTTGGTACTCAACTCCACTAATTTCAGGATTTTGCATTTTTTGGGTGTCAAACTTAACTCTTTCAACCCAAATCTCATTTACTGGGCAAAACTTAATCAATCGCTTAACCCAGGTTTGAGTAGTCAAAATCCTGTGTTCTAAACTAGGGGGTAGCCATCCCTCTGGGCGCTTACGGTTAAGGAATCTGGGTTTTCTATAGCGAGTGTTTCGGTTACGCCTCCCACGCCTTACAGCCCTTCTAGATTCTAGTTTTTTCTTGATCAATCCTCCTCTGTGCTCTAGCTCCATTCCCCAAATGACTTGGTTGTTTTGAATTAAGGCAAATCCAGTTACTTTACTGCCAGGATCTATCTTTATTTGGCAGGGTGATATCGTTGGATTATTGATCGCTGTTTTCAAAATGATTGTGAACGGGTACATCCTAAAAACCGCAGCTTTACCTTTATCCAATAACCGACGTGCCTTCTTTGGAGTAATTGGATTTAATGGCTGTTTGTTCGTGTCAATAACAAATACGTAATTTTGCATTTTTAATGCGTCTCAATTCGGTAATGTGTTCCTCGACAAGGTTAAAATGGCTTGTTAAGCTAATCACACATTTTGCCTTTGACTTAATGATTAGCGACAGAGCCAAGGGCTGGAGTTCACCCTTGGGTGTCATAACCAAATCAACGTAGGAAATTAATCCTAAGTCTGCATCCTAGTTTGGCAATTCCAAGAGTTACCGGGGATTACCAAGGCTTACACTAGGAGAGCGTGACGCATAATATCCACTGGCGGAGTTTGTCCTAACCAAATTTTGAAAGCTGCTGCTCCCTGTTGCACCAGCATTTCCAATCCATCAATTGCGATCGCGCCCTGTTCCTTGGCTTGTCGTAAAAACTGAGTGGGATTAGGAGTATAAATCAAGTCATAAGCGATCGCATTTTCCGGCAACCTGGCCATAGCTAGCTGATCAACAGGAGACTGCTCGATGTTGGGATACATTCCCA
>NZ_JAAHIE010000583.1:0-4232 GCF_010671945.1 Moorena sp. SIO4E2 | reverse complement strand
TGGCTTTTGTGGTCTGCACTCCAACGGTTTCATTGCTTACTTTCGTCGTGACCAGACTCTTTCGAGCCCTTTACATGAGGACTGGGGAGAAGTACCCCAGAGAGAGTCGGCTCTCTATTCATCAAATTCGACTTTGCACGTCGGTCGGGTAAGGTTTGTAGATTACTCTACTCCCCTCCCCTAAGAACCGGACTTGACAGTTACCCATCATCCGGCTCAAGCCTTACTTCAAGCCTTCTGCTTGGTTTTCTTTTTCCCATGAAGAAGCTTGTGACAAGCTTTATGAAGATGTACAAGGTTGTCAGCCAGGTTAGAACCACCTTCTTTTATGGGAATTATGTGATGGGTTTCGATTTCTTCGTCATTGCGTAACCAGTCATTAAAGATTGGACATTTATACCCATTTATCCTAGCTACTTGGTCATACTTGCTATTTTTTTCCCAGAGGGTTTTGTTAGCTTTTAGACTTCTTTTTAGCCAGTATTCTTTGAGAATCGGGTCATCGGGTGAGTTGCTCCCTTCTATTTTGACGTGTCCTGACTGACTGACAAAAGGCGGTGACTGTTTTGTCAAACTGTTTGTCAGATGGATGCTTGAGGGATTAAAAAAATCTGAGTGGGAGCCAGCGTTCTTTGATGCGCGATGCCACTCAAAACCATAAGAACGCACTCGAAAAAAACTCCCGCCTCTACAATGCCCTGAATACCTGGCGTAGGTCTTGTCAGTCCCTGGGCACACAAAGCTGATCTAACGGTCTGTATATGGATGGTGGTGGCCTTGATCCATAGTGGTGAAGTTAATCTGACCCGCTGGATATCCTATCTGCCCTGGCTCCGAAAGTATGCTCACAGTAAGCACAGACGGGTTCGTCGATGGCTCAATAACCCTCGGATCAATATACATCGACTGTATAAACCATTGATCCAAGCCGCAATGGCTATCTGGCAACAGGAGTGTCTTTACTTGAGCTTGGATACGTCATTGTTCACCGGATGAGTATTGCCAGCTCCCTTGTGGCAGTGGTTGATCGGGGTCGTGCCTTGCCGGTGGCGTGGGCTATGCTTCACCACAGTAGTGCGATGGTTTCCCACACGAGATTACCGAGACGTGTTGGATCAGGCAGCTCAGTGCCTACCCAAAGACGTGAAAATTGTCTTATTGGCTGCTAATCGGGTTTGTCCATAAGGATTTAATTCAAGCCCTGAGAGGCGCAATGGCATTGGCATTATCGTATCCGCTTGAAAAAGGATGCGCTTGTTTTGGCGCTAGGGCATTGGTTGGTGTCAACTGAAAAAGTTTCACGCTCTACGGGGCGAAGCCCTGTGTTTTCACAACGTGGGATTGCATAAAGACCAATGGTATGGCTCGGTCCACATAGCGTTTGGGCGCAACCACATCAATGGTGAGTTTTGGGCCATCGTCAGTGATGAACCGACCACCTTACTTTCATTGCTGTGAATACGGATTAAGATTCGATATTGAGGAGGCTTTTTTGGACGACCAGTCCAACGGGTGGAACATCCAGAAGTCTGAGATTCGGTGTGTATGTGCTCTTTCAAGACTTTGGTTCATCTTAGCCTTGGCTACACTTTATGTTACAGCACAAGGCACATTGGTTGTGGAAACAGGGATTCGACGGTGGGTTGACACCCATTGGCGCACGTGGCAACAGCTATTTCCGCATCGGCATAGATTGGGTCAAAACTGCTCTGTTAAACGGATGGCGACTGATTCGTCACGTCAGTTTCACCGACCACCGTGATCCTGACCCAGTTATGGCATCGCGCAAACAACACGAGAAACGAATTTATAGGCATTAGTTCAAAGTACTAACGTACCAATATGTTCCGGAATAACTTTTGTCAGTCAATCAGTTGACGTGTCTCACAATGGGTGTTCCTGCGACATCATATATTCGCAATTCTGAGTTTCTTCTTTTGGATGTGGACTCACTTGAGAATACCCAGTCTCTTGTGGACACACTCCACGGAGTTTTCTTGTATATCACCTTGAAGTATTTGTCCTTGACCCATCTTAATTTACGCTTTTTGTGTCTACGCCTTGCCCAATCCCACAGATATTTCCATACCCTGTTACCTACGTAACTGAGTATTTTCTTTGATGTGCAATGTCTGTAGTAGTTAGCCCAACCTCTGAGAATCGGATTCAGTTTATTGATTAATTGTTCTTGGCTTTTTCCGTTAAATGCTTTGACAGTTTTCCCAATTTCTTGGCAGAATGAGAGAACTTTATTTTTGGCGGGTTTGGTCAGAAGTGTTTCATTCTTTCCTTTCCCGAACATTCTTACGTTAAAACCCAGAAAGTCGAACCCTTGGGATATGTGGACTATCCTTGTTTTATCATCGCTTATTTCTAAGCCTCTTTCTGATAACCATGCTTTGAGCTGGATGAGAACTTTTTCCAGTTCTTCTTTTGTTTATGCCGTGACCACAAAGTCATCGGCATATCGAATATATCCGAGTTTGTATACTTTTATTCTCTCTCCTTTCTTGTTATATCTTCCTCTTATTCCACCCCAGTTGTTGAGCTTTTATTCCAATCCTTCCAATCCGATGTTGGCGCTTTTTTGGACTGATGACTCCCCCTTGGGGTGTTCCTTTATTGGTTTCGTGATATATTCCTTTACTTATATATCCAGCTTTCAACCATCCTGCTACTATTTCCCTGCCTGGAGCAGAGTCTATTTGTTTCATGATAGTTTCATGGGCTAGGTTATCGAAAAAGCCTTTTATATCCGCGTCTAGAACCCATCTATCCTTTCCTCTGGAATTTAGTCTGTTTACCACTTGCTCTATGGCATCATGGCAACTTCTACCTGGTCTGAACCCATA
The DNA here is from genome assembly GCF_010671945.1 of Moorena sp. SIO4E2. NCBI lineage: Bacteria > Bacillati > Cyanobacteriota > Cyanophyceae > Coleofasciculales > Coleofasciculaceae > Moorena > Moorena sp. SIO4E2. Next base: position 1,380 of record NZ_JAAHIE010000583.1, on the reverse strand, counting down.
AGAATTAGGTTCAAATATGGCTTCCCATTCGGGTTCTAGGAGATTCTTTACTATTGCCTGCATGACTCTATCCTTTAAGGTTGGGATGCCTAGAGGACGTTTCTTGCTATTTGACTTAGGAATGTATACCCTGCGTGCTGGTGACGCTTTGGGTATCTTCCACTCATTGACAAGTTTCACTCGTTGGCTAGGTGTTGTTGCCACCTCCTTATCGACACCTGCTGTTCGCTTTCCGGTATTTATCTGAGTGATTTGTCTGACAGATAGTAGTAAGTTGGCGTAGCTTTTCAGCATCAGTTTCTGTAACCTTCTCAGTTGCTTCCACTGACCAAGCTTTTTGGCACGAAAGATTCTTCGACGCAGGTTTCTAACAATCTTACGGGCTTTCTTCCAGTTGACCTGGCTCCAGTCTGTAAGTTGTGCCGTCTGTCCATTTACCGGGCTATTACCCCGTATCAAACTTTTCATCAGGTTCGATTCCTTATCTTTCGTTTATCTTTCGTATAAGACCCAAGGGAAGTCTGCTATTACTTTCGTTCAGGGGCAAAGTTTGAACCCCTATCCTCCGTATTACCAGAGGCGTTTGCTTTTTCCCTCATCCTCTACCCCCCAGAGAGTTCCGTCCTTGTTGCCTCAGACCTACCTTAGATATCGACCTTCTAAGGACTCTGTGGGGCTTACCCTGTTGTGTCAAGTAAATTTATTTCTCCAAAGGATGATGCCTCTTCCACGGATGGGAGTTTTGTTTACACGGCTTATAGAGAAACTAGCTATAGGCCCTACCCACTTGGCTTTTGCCTTCAGCGTGTCAGGTCTTTACGCTGGTCATGAGATTACGCGGTTTATTAGCATTTCATTTTTTCATTCATCCATATCGGAGAAGCCCTCTAGGGCGTGTTTTCTTGCCTCGTTATATGCTAAAAGTAGTGTGATCAATGGGTGCATTCATGGATCGAGGGGACTTAAGTAATGAACAGTGGGAGAGGTTAAAACCTTTATTACCACCACAAAAACCCCATACAGGTAAGCCCAATCACGACCACCGACAAGTGGTCAACGGCATTCTTTGGATACTCAGAACTGGAGCGCCGTGGCGAGACCTGCCAGAACGTTATGGAAAGTGGCAAACTGTGGCAACACGGTTTTATCGGTGGCAAAAAGCTGGGTAGGGCAAGCAAATTTTAGAAAATCTCCAAGCTAGAGCCGATGAAGATGGAAAACTCAATTGGCAGGTCCATTATGTAGATGGAACAGTGATACGTGCCCATCAACATGCAGCCGGTGGGAAAAAAGGGGTGAAGAAGACGAATCACGGTAGACGTTCCCGTGGTGGTTTCAGCTACCTTAATACACATACGTTGTGAAGGTTTTGGGAAACCC
>NZ_JAAHIE010000582.1:0-4240 GCF_010671945.1 Moorena sp. SIO4E2 | reverse complement strand
CTCTTCAAGGGGTGGGTTTTCACCACCATCCGAAAGACAGTTAAGAATCTTTGAGGGTGTTTCCTCGCGATTCTCCTAACTCTTACCCCTCTAGAAACTAGAGGCTCTTAGTTAGAACGAGCCGCACTTTCTAAGAATGTTTGCACTACCGTTTAAATCGGCATTTACAATTGAACCATCACCACTTTTGTAAAGACCACGTTTAAGACGCTTTCCTGACGCTTTCCACCCGTTCGGTTTTTGTCCAAACTCAGGCAGGGAGTCTCCGTCGAGATAGCTAGCCTTACTGGTGTATGCTTCTTCTGTTATCTCTAATTGAATGGGATGGATCTGGCATAGTTGCTCAAGTCTATCTTTGAGCTTTCCAAGAGGAATTTGAACAAACTTTTGATTGTTTATTCTCCCCATTTTTGCCCTACTTTTAAAGCCTTCATTCCAGCCCACTACAATTGTGCCAATGGAATTTTTTAAGCAGTGATCGACGATAAGTTTAGCTGCCTTGTTTATCCCGTCTCTAATTCTGTGATTCCGTTTACGGGTAACTCGATCAAGCCATTCATCCCAATAGTCCTGGGACTTTCCTTCTTTTCTTGTCGATACTTGCTTATTCCAAAGCTGGTTGTAAGCCTTAATGGCTCGGGAGTCAACGAGAAAAGAATTCCCTAGTGTATCAACACAGGCTGCTAAATTGTCAGCGGTTCCGAAATCTATAGAAAGGGCTTCTTTCTTGTTTAATTGCGTGCCTTTGTCCCATTCAAGAAGGAAATCTCTAAGTAGAAAGCTCCATTTTTGGGCAAAATAGTCCATTACTTTATTTTTATACCCTCTAGGTTAGTAGGGAAAGGAATTTCAAAATATTTAATGTCAAACCACCTTTTTACAGTCAGCCCAAGGGCAAATCTGAGATTACCATTTATAACCTTGGGCTTCTGGCCGCCCGAGTTAGGGTAACTTACCTTGAACAGTTTCGCTCCTTTGAGATATCCAGGAGGTTTTGGCTTGCTTTGTAATTGCCCATTGAACCAAATATCTCTTAGTTTATTGTAGCCTTTAAAGCTTTCAGTTACGCTTAATAACGTTTGTTGTGCTGGTGTTGAAGGAAGCGACTTAGCTATCAAGCTTTTTCCTATGCTTTCTTCGTATATCAAGTCGAATTTACCTGTCAGCAATCGGCCTGTCTTAAAGAAGATTTGCCGGGCAGAGTAAACCCCCATATTGTAGAGCTTGCCTGATTGGCGGCAAAGATACTCAACCATCGCTTCTGTCTCTTGATCTAGGTGCAACAATATTTGCTGCACCCCTATCTGTTTATTGGTTTTAGCCATTATCGAACTCATATTAAGTTGTCGTTATTTTTATAAAAAACTACATTAATAACAACAGCAATTCCGGAAGGAAAATAAATTGATCAAGAATAGTTTTGGATATAGGCATTACAATCACGCAGTGGGTATTTGTACTGTTCACCTTGTGTGGATACCGAAAAGGCGCAAAAAAGTACTTGTGGGTAAAATTCGAGATAGAATTTACGAAATATTCGCTGAGATAGCTCTAGATAAAAATTGGAATATCAAAGCTCTTGAAGTAGCACCAGACCAGATCCATTTATTCGTCGAAATCAATCCCACAGATGCGATCTATCAAGTCGTAAGGGCTTTCAAAGGGAGAAGCGCCAACTACCTAAGAAAAGAGTTTCCTGATCTAAAGAAACTTCCATCTCTTTGGACTAACAGTTATTTCTTCTCAACGGCAGGTAAGGTTAGCATTGAAACTATCCAAAGATACATTAATGATCCTCATCATGGATAGTTTCTCTTAGGTGGCTTTAGCCACTGTGAGCATTCCTCCCCGGTCTAAAGACACGGGGTTTCCTGCTATCTAGATTTTTATGAGAAGGTTCTAGAGATTCCTTTATACACAACTGAACATAATAGCCATCTGCACGGCGAACCAATCTAACCCGCGCGGGTTAGCTTTTCCGTAGCGTCGGCTTTGCCGAATCGTAACGCCACAACTCCCAAGTCCCTTTCAGTTTCAGTTTCCCGATACCTTTCTTGTCTAAGAAGTTTATCGACTTAGCATCCCCTGATAATTTCCACCCTGATGTCTTGTATTCAACTGTTCGCGCAGCGTCGGCTACGCCGAATCGGGAGAAATTTTTGAACTTGGGATATCCCTTTTTACCGGGGGCTTTCTTTTTGCATTTATCGTAAAATCTAGCGATTGAGCTATAAGCTCTTTCGACCGAAGCTTGACATGCGTGAGAGTTCAAGTCTTTTACAAAGGGATACTCAGCTCTAAGGCAAGTATTATGACGATACAGCTCTTTTTGTCCTACACTTTTATTGTCCATCCAGTAGCGGAGGCACTTATTGCGGACAAATTGACCGGTGCGGATCGCCTCATCAATCGCGGCATATTGAGCTTTCTTTCCCTTGACCTTGAACTCTAAGAGCTGATTCGTAAAGAAAATCTAAAGAGAGAAAAAATTAAGATCAGTAGATGTTAACCTATAACCGTTGCTGATGTTGAATGAATTTCGCTCCATGACACGTCTGCCTCAAATTGCCGCACCGACGAGAAAGCCCTATCCGAGTGATTTAAGTGATACAGAATGGGAGGTTTTGAAACCCTTACTACCTGAACCGAAAGGCTTTGGACATCCCAGAACAGTTGATTTAAGAGAAATCCTCAATGGTATTTTTTATGTTCAAAGGACAGGTTGTCAGTGGGAAATGTTGCCTCATGACTTACCTCCCTATACCACTGTATATGGTTATTTCCAGAAGTGGCAGCGACTCCGAATATGGCAGCTTCTTCATGACCAGTTACGCTCACAAATCAGACTTGGTCAAGGCAGAGAATTACAATCAACCGTTGGGATAGCGGACTCTCAATCAGTCAAGACGACTGAAAAAAGGGGGCAGTCTGCGGCGCATGATGGTGGTAAAAAAGTTAAAGGCCGTAAACGTCACATAGTAGTCGATTCTCTTCGATTACTCATTGGGGTATTAGTAAGGTCAGCCAATGGTTCTGAAAGGCTCGGAGCAGTAGTCGTTTTGTCTGAAGAACTGGAAAAACTGAAGTTATTAGAAGTGCTCTGGGTGGCTATGCGGTTATTCAGGAAAGAATTTTGCTAAAGCAGTAAAACAAGTATGTGGTGATTCGGTTCGAGTCGAAGTAATAGAAAGAAAATCAAAAGAGTTTGAAATACGACCGTTGCGATGGATTGTAGAAAGAACATTTGGCTGGTTAAATCGATTTAGACGGTTGAGTAAAGACTATGAGCTATATACACAGATGAGTACAGGAATGATTTATGGTTCATTAATTCGTTTGATGACAAGAAGATTAGCGTCTTAATTTTTTGTTTACAAATCAGCTCTAAGACCTTCATTGTTGACGTGGGACAACTCTGCGTAAAGTAGAACACAAAAAGAGAAAGCCGTCCGTTGTTCGCGTTCGCCTTTGGCGTGGCCATAGGCCAAGCGTGGCCATAGGCCAAGTTACCGTAAGATAGGGTCGCCTTTATGGTTAAAGACGAAACCTTAGAATGAAGGAGCCTTTATGGGTAACTGGCTATGCATAGAAGGGTTAAGTCTCTTGTAATAAGGCTCCTTCATTCTTACGGTAACTTCCGAGGCAGGCTATGGGGAAAAGGGTTAAAACTTATTGAATAAGGCGACCCTATCTAAGGTTTCTATCCAGCGAAGGACGGGGCTTGAGACCCAAAATTTTTGGTCAGAGGCGATCCGCTACTGCCCGGGGACGGGCGTGTACCCATGAGGAATGACTAGCGTACCCATTATTATCAATACCTAGGGCAAAAACTGTTCTTCATACTTACGCCATGGAGCTAAATACCCCTATCCTAATTACACAAAGCAATTGAAAGTTTTATAAATATTTATTAATCAAGACTTGACATACGGCATTTTTGTTTAACTTGTCACCAATGGCCTAATAGTTACGCCTCCCAGACAAGTAAAGTGGACTGTTAAGAGTTGGAAACTTTGGGTCTCGGAATAGGGAACAGCAACGGTTTGAGCAACTTGAAGTTTCTTAACACAGTTTTAAAAAAATTAATAGCGTTTCTGTTAGTAATGAGATCTTAAGCATTTTTTCCCTACTCTCTACTCCCTACTCCCTAAAACCTAGGACGAAAGTACCTTAATCAATGGATTACTGCTAGTGAGTACTCCTAGATGTCAGAGTACTTAGGTTTTATATAGCTATAGGT
>NZ_JAAHIE010000581.1:0-4241 GCF_010671945.1 Moorena sp. SIO4E2 | reverse complement strand
AATGTGTTTGATGGTTCTGAATGGGTTGGAGACGAAGAAGTACCCAAGACTGGTATTTCTGAAGGACCAAGTGCAGTGCTTTACTAAGTGATTGCGCATTGCTGAATCAAGATAAGAATGTAGAATTAAGAATGTAGAATGTAGAATTAAGAATTTAGAATGTAGAATTAAGAATTGGGAATTGGGAATTAAGAATTGGGAATTGGTAATAAAGAATTGGGAATTGGGAATTGGAAATTCTGCCTTCTGCCTTCTGACTTCTGACTTCTGCCTTCTGACTTCACCATTCACCATTATTAATTCTAAATTCTACATTCTGCATTCTACATTCTACATTCTACATTCTTAATTCACCATTCTCTCCTCCTTCAAGCACAATCGATCAAATAACTCCTTCGGAATAGTCTCAAAATCTTCCAACAAAAAATCCATAATCGCCAGAGGTTGCAAGTGAATAGCAGTCGGAGGGTTACAGCGACGACTAGTATTAAACCAGCCATTAACAGTGTGAGCAGAACAAGAACAGATCAAAGCTATATCTTCCTGGGTTAAGTCCCACTTTTGGTAAAACCGTTGTGGTGTCATACCCAATTGGTAGTAACTATACAGTCGGATTAGTATTTGCTCTCGCTTCTTGATGCAGTCGCTCATGGGGGAAACCCCCAAGACCGCGCTGCATCGCTCCGTGATGGGATAGGGATACAAATTTTCCTGCTTCGGTTCCCTCTGTTGTCCAAGCTGCTCAAGACGCTCCATGGCTTCGTGATAATCGAGCTTGATGATGAATAAATCGTTTTTTTGCCATTATGATAGAGTTACCTAAACTGTGGTTTGGTAGAGAGCCGCGCTTGAGGGGAGTCAACCAAGAAGCGCGGCTCTTTTCGCCATGTTTATATTATAAATAGTGTCTATGGTTGTTGTCAAGTAAAAAATCAAAAAAAATTGGATAATTTACGAAATTTGTAATAATTATTGACAACTAAAGTGTTAGTTTTGTAACAAGTTTAGCTAATAGCAAACTAAGGATAGTTTAAGACATAGTATTTTGCTTTAGAAGAAGCAGGGAGCAGGGAGCAGGGAGTAGGGAATAGGGAAGAGAAAAGAGGGAACAGGCCAAAAATTATCTGTACCTCATTAGGCTAAAAACCGCTATACTTTGGAGAAAACAAGGCAGAGGACAGAAGGCAGAAGTGAATTCAACCTTGGCCTATTGGCCACGCAATCACGTTCAACCTTAAACAACCTTCAACCTTCAACCTTCAACCTTCAACCTTCAACAACCTTCAACCTTCAACAACCTTCAACCTTCAACAACAGAAGAACCACTACCCGATAATGACTAAGACGTTACCAACGGGATGAGCCGGGCATGGATCGGATAATCCAGGGGATGTAGAGATGGGCTTGAGTACGCGATCGCGTAGCGTCTTTGTAGGAGAATCGCAGCTGCACCTGAACTTGCATGTCACCTCCCCAGAAATTTTTTGCGTAATTGTTGGTGGTTACCCGGATAACTATATAGATACTTAAAAATCAGCTATTAGCAGCTTGCATGTCACACTCCAGCTGCTGTCTGGTCAAAAGGGGACTAAAACTACTACTTTTGTAGCATTACCGTCTAATTTAGAGTATCGATTAGCTGAAAATACGAAAAGTTGCAAACTGATTATAGAAACACAACTAAATCATGATTACAGAAAAATTACTTGATGAAGAATTACTTGATAATGAAGAAATAATTAGCAGTCATGATTCTGCCATATATATTGATACGGAAGAATACCACATAAGTAAACCATTACCAAGCTTCAACCCATTGTGGGCTAGAATACTTACAGGTAGAGGAAGAAAAAATCAAATATTATTGATTCGAGGCAAATTTTATTTAACAAATTATCGAATAGTCTTTAAAGCTAGAGAAGAGAAATCCGATATATTCTTATCAACAGAAAATTCTATTAATTTGATTAATAGTACTAAAAATCGTCTTCACGGTAAAATCGATATATTCTTATGGGATATACAATTGATGAAGCGATTCAAAAGTATGATGACTAGAGGTTTGGATATATACACTAGAAATCATGGAAATTATAAATTTTTAATTTCTTTTGCAAACTTAGAAAAAATAATTAAAGATTTCCAAAGCATGACTATGAAAATAGATGAACAAAAAGTAAGCAATCTTATCAAATTTTCAAATAAAGTTTTTAGATATAGTAGCAATTTAATGGTAAATAAAAGATTAGAAGAACAGAACAAATACTGGTTAAAAGTAAATATAATTGTATTACTAATAAGGCGGATGAGGATACCTTTAGCAATAATTATTGCAATAATATTTTTTATTTAAAAGGTAGCGTTTATTATTGCTTTTGTACCAGTTATTTGTTTGTTGAAGCTGTTTGGTATAGATGTTGATGTTACAGGATAATAGTAAAATGGAAAATAACAACTCTCTTGTTGCAGAAGTCAAGGAAAAAGCAAATTTGACAAATTCTGAAGAATTATCTTTAGAAGAAAGTCAAAAAATTTTAAATCTTATAGAAGAAGGTGAAATTGAGGAAAAACACATAAAAGCTCTTGCAAAAGATTCACCTAAATTTTCTACTAAATTTATTGAATCCATGACTGAGTTAGTTCACACATTCCCGAGCTTAGTGGAAAAAGTAGGTGATGTAAATCAGGAAGCACTTGATAAAATTGATCATATTAACCACACGGTAAAAACCTTAAATGAGTTAGCAGATAATATTCAATCTGACGAAGGAAAAATAAGAATAGCAGAATTAATTTTTCAAGTTTCAAAAGACTATAGCGAAACTATAAAAGAAATTAATTCTAATAATAACAATACTTGGTCAAAAATTGGTGGGACTATTGCATCTGCTTTTGTATTCGGATTAGCTATAATAGTTCAAGGGTTTGGAGGTGATTCTACTTAATAGTAATAATAAAGAGGAAATAGAAGGTTCTAAACAATAAACAGTTCCAGCGTAGTAGCGCGCCTGATTTTAAAAAAGCCCCCTTAGTCCCCCGAGCAATCCCTCGCTCGGGGGACTTTTAGAGTTTTATTCCTCCCTCGGTGCGCTTCCCATAGGCAAATTAAATTCGTCACGGGTCGCACCACAAGATTGGGAATTAGGGGGCAAAACTATACCGATAATCAGCAACTAGTACTAATCATCTACAGCATCAAACTCTACTTAGAACGACGCAATCGTTTAGCAGCCTGTAATCCCTGATTAACAGTAGTAGTGCTAAAGGCTGCTACCTGAAGCCATGGGACAATAGCTTTGATGCTCTGTTGGACATCACTACTCGTACTGCAAGTAGCGACAACAGCAAGAGTTATAGGAACACAAAAATGTCCCATAGCCTGAAGAGAATTTTTCATGCTAATTTTCTCCTTAATTTTTAGGAACCAAAGGAGATTAAGCTTAATATCGTTAAGACGAACATAATATTAAACTTAATCACTAAATCGAACTATGAAGGCTGTGTCATAGTTCGATTTAAATATTAACCGATTCAATTGATAGTTATATGTTGCGCTTTTTTATTTTCCTAAAAATTTAAGTAAACTTTAAGTAAAACTGGCTCTTCCGTACTTGTTATGCTAAATTAACACTTTGCCAAAGGGAGTAGGGAGAAGGGATCAGGGAGAAGGGAGCAGGAGGAAGAGGCAGTATGAAGAACTGTAAAACTTTAAACAAACTTCATTAAAAATTTGTATTATAAGTCGCGGCAAGTTGTCTAAATAAATTAGACTAAGTTACAGACGAACATAATATTAAACCTAACAGCTAATGTCGGACTATTGAATAAGGCTGTGTCATAGTCCGATTATTTTCAACTTATTGGACAAAGGCAGCACTACCACAAACATGCCCTTGCCCTAGAATTAACGATCGCCCCTCACATCAAGAGTTATCTCAGCAGTTATCACCCGGTCCGTCTGTGAAACAATCTTCACCCGTCTCACCCGACCAGTATAGGGCGTTCGCGTAGCGTCTCCCTAGGAGAATCGCACAATACTCAATTCTGCCAGCTCCTTCTCCACCTCTTGGGATTGCTTCACCAAAGATGCCAGCTGGTACTGCTGCCGCTGTAAATTAGTTTGATAAGTCATCATTTTCAGAGAATGCTGGTAAATCTGTTGTTGGTAACGAGTTTTCGCAGCATTTAACCGAGCTATAGCAGATTGAATCGAAATCTGAGCCTTAATCCGCTTTTCCTGT
>NZ_JAAHIE010000580.1:0-4248 GCF_010671945.1 Moorena sp. SIO4E2 | reverse complement strand
GGGGAGCAAGGACTTTAGCGGGTAATGACAATGAATGGCGCTATATCCCTGTGCGCAGACTGTTCAATCTCATTGAAGAATCGATTCAGAAAGCCACTGCATTTGTGGTCTTTGAGTCTAACAACACCATCACCTGGCTGAAAGTGAAGTCCCTAATTGAAAGTTATCTAGAGGGATTATGGCGACAAGGTGCCCTGGCTGGTAGCACTCCTGAACAAGCTTTCTTTGTTAATATTGGACTGGGTAAAAGCATGACAGCACAGGACATTTTAGAAGGACGGATGATTGTGGAAATTGGTCTGGCACCAGTTCGTCCAGCTGAGTTCATTATCCTGAAATTCTCCCATAAATTACAGGAAGCATAGGGGGAATTAAAAATTCAAAATTCAAAATTAAAAATTAAAAATTGTAAGCATTCAGTGGTCAGCGGTCAGCGGTCAGTGGTCAGCTTATTTTATTCAAAAGCACCGATTGCGCTACGCGCATTAGCTGTTCGCGTAGCGTGCGCGTAGCGCTTAAGCTGATAACTGATAACTGATAGCTGATAGTTGATAGCTGATAACTGAATGCTGATAACTGAATGCTGAATGCTGAATGCTGAATGCTGAATGCTGAATGCTTAAACTAAACCTAAAGTAATTAAGGAAACATAAATCATGGCAACCACACCAGAAGAAATAAAAAACAGCTATCCAATTCCGGTATTTCATTACCGAGTCACCATAGAGGGAGATGATGCCCACGCTTTCTCAGAGGTATCGGGATTAAGCATTGAATACGAAACCATTTCTTATCGAGATGGCATGAGTTATAAAAATGGGGTAAAGCATATGCCAGGATTAAGCACTCCCGTTAACCTAACCCTACAAAAAGGAATTGTCAGAAAAGACAGCTATTTATTGGAATGGATTAGTAGCGTTCGATTAAATACCGTCGAAAAGCGGGATGTCAGGATTGACTTGTTAGACGAGTCAAGTGAAGCAGTTGTCTCCTGGACAGTTATAGATGCTTTCCCCAAGAAATTAGATGCACCGTCATTTAATGCCACTAGCAACGAAGTCGCCATTGAGAGTTTAGAACTCATGGCTAGCGATCTCAAGGTTGATTATTCAGGATAATCATTAGACTTCGCGGCAGTTGTCGGGAACAGGGAATAGGGAACAGGGAACAGTGGACAATAATTGAAAATAACACTATCGGACAAATAACTATTTTTGCAAGAGGTCTATTAATTCAAAACTCAAAACCCAAGGTTGACAAGCTGATTAGTGATGGCAGATAAGTGATGGCAGATAATTTCCCCATTCCGGAACTTACTTTCACTGAAAATCCCCCGGTTGGATTTAATTTTATGGTCGTCTTTTTCATTGCCGGAATTGTGCCTAATCCCTTAGATATTCGCTTTCAAAAAGTATCGGGGATTTCTGCGGAAATAAGCACAACGGACATCCGTGAAGGGGGTGAAAATATTTTCAGACATCGTTTGCCTAATCAGGTTACCTATAATAATCTGGTTTTAGAAAGAGGAATGGTGATTGGCTCTCCTCTGAATATAGAGTTTAACGTTGCTATGAGTACCATGAAATTTGCTCCCAGCAATGTCTTAGTCATTTTGCTTGATGAAAACACTGCTCCTGTTTCTAGTTGGTTATTTAAGAGAGCTTATCCAGTAAAATGGACGACATCTGACCTAGATGCTAATGCCAATGCTGTGGTTATAGATACGATGGAATTAGCCTATGCGAGATTTCAAAGTGTGAGGATTTAGCTATGCCAGTGGAAATCAAAGAATTAATTATTCGTGCCAACATTGTGGATAGTAAGGACAATAATTCAGAATCCCAGATTGAAGGTACTTCTGGACAAAAAGATGAAATAATTGCTGCTTGTGTGGCACAAGTACTAAAAATATTGGAGCGTAAAAAAGAGAGGTAAGGGAAATCTATGCTTAAAAACCCTTTCAAACTAGAAAAGCTGAAGATTTTGGCTTATAAAGTAACAAAACACGAGGATAAGGTGATCAAAGGTGAATTTTTTGGCACTTTTGAAGCGATGTTTAATCCGGAATCCTATTCCTTAAAATACGAAAATGTTTATCAAAAATATCAGGGAATTAATACCACTGGGCGCACGGCAAGATATTCTCTCAGTAAACCCCAGAATTTGTCACTAAAATTAATTTTAGATGATACAGGAGTAGCAGATTATGGAGCTTTAGGGTTTGCCACAGCTTCATTAGTTGGCAATGTTTTAGGGACGAAAGATATTTACCAACAAGTAAATCACTTTCTCGAGCTAACCACTTATATGAATGGTGATATTCATCAGCCTAACTTTTTAGAAATTCGATGGGGAGACTTAATTTTTGATTGCCGTCTCCAATCTGTTAATGTTAATTATACACTTTTTAACCGTAGGGGACAACCGATAAGAGCTGAGTTAGATACCGTTTTTAAAGGTGATCTAGAAGATTCAAAGCGCATATTACTAGAAAATAAAAGCTCACCCGATCTTACCCATACTAGAACTATAAAAGCTGGAGATAAGTTGCCTTTGATGGCTCAAGAGGTATATGGTGACTCGGCCTATTATATCCAGCTTGCCCGTGCTAATAATGTCAATAACTTCAGAAAGTTAAAAACCGGAACAACTATCAAATTACCGCCAATAGAGAAGTAAAAAAATAATGAGTGGTGTTGTCACAGCAACAATTTTGAGTGATGGGGAAGTAATGAAATCAGAATACAACCTCATGTCGATTGACATTATCAAAGAGGTTAATAAAATCCCGATAGCTCAAATCATTTTATTAGATGGTGACGCGGCAGAACAAAAATTTGCTATCAGCAATACGGATTTTTTTAAACCAGGCAAAGAAATTGAAATTAAGCTTCGCTATGAATGTAAAAAACAAAAGGAAGCAACAGTGTTTAAGGGAATTATAGTAAGACACTGTGTTCAAGCAGATCAATATAGTTCTTTCCTAACTGTTGACTTAAAAGATGCAGCAATCAAATTAACTACCCAAAGAAAAAGTGCTGTCTTTCGAGATCTGACAGACAAACAAATTATCGAAGAAATAATTAACAATAGGCTAAAATTAACATCTATTGCTACAACTAAACCAAAGCATAAGGAAATGGTGCAATATTACTGCACTGACTGGGATTTCATTTTATCTCGTGCGGATGTCAATGGTCTGTGGGTTTTAGTTGATGATGGCGAAATTAGTGTTAAAAAGCCTAGTCTATTAGATCAACCAAAAGATACACATACCTTTGAATATGGCATTCGTGAGATTTACGAATTTGAAATGGAAGCGGATATCCGCCATCAGTATGGGGTGCTAGAAAGTACGGGTTGGGATGTCAAAACACAAAAAATGTTCCAATCACAAGGAGCTAAGATGCAAAATATACCTGTCTACCAGGGTAATTTAGAAGGATATAAATTAGCCAAAAACATTGGTGCAGAAAACTATCAATTAATCAGTCCTGGTCAATTAGATAACAATGAAATACAAGCTTGGGCAGATGCCAAATTACTTAAAAGTCGTTTTTCAATGTTGAAAGGTCGTATCAAAGTCCCTGGATTTGCTGGTATAAGACCTGGAGATGTTATCGGAATTGCAGGTATAGGATACCGTTTCAATGGCAAAACATTAGTAACAGGAATTCGACATCAAGTTACTACCCAAGGCTGGCAGACCGATGTACAATTTGGTTTATCTGCCAATTGGTTTTATCAACAAAACAATGACATTATCGATACCCCAGCTGCCGGATTAGTTCCAGCTATCCATGGGTTGCAAATTGGGATTGTGGATAAGTATGAAGCGGATCCAGATAAACAGTTTAGGGTAAAAGTCAGAATCCCCTCAATTGAAACAGATGGTATTGTTTGGGCAAGATTAGCTTCGGTTGAGGCTGGTAATAAAAGAGGTATTTTCTTTAGACCTGAAACCGGGGATGAGGTTATTCTCGGTTTTATCAATGATGACCCTAGACAAGCTATAATTCTGGGTGCAGTGCATAGTGAGAAAAATGCTTTACCAGCAGGTTTAACAGTAACCAAGGAAAATAATAAGAAAGGAATTGTCACTAAAGAATCCCTAAAAATTCTATTTGATGATGAAAATAAGTTAATCGAAATTAGTACATCCAAAGGCAATACCTTAAAATTATCCGAGCAGGATAAAGGGATTAAATTGGAAGATGAAAATGGTAATACAATCACGATGGATAATCA
>NZ_JAAHIE010000058.1:0-23727 GCF_010671945.1 Moorena sp. SIO4E2 | reverse complement strand
CAAAAGTCTCACACCCTTTGTAAGCGATGCAGCGCGGTCTTGGGGGTTTCCCCCATGAGCGACTGCATCAAGAAGCGCAAGAGTTTGACTTCTGACAAATGACTTCTGACAAATGACTTCTGCTATAGAATTCTGTTGGGCTAGATAGTCAGCCCACAGCCTGCGATACCATTCAACTGTAGCGTGAATGACAATAAGCACTATGGAGCCTGATTCTCTACCCACGGAGTTAATTTTGACGCACCCACGTCAGACCATTGGCAATGTTCAACTGGATTGGATACCTCAACCCGGTAACTATCTCGACTTTAAAGGTAAAACCTACACAGTTTTAGAGCGCCGCCACCGCTACTGTCTTAAGTCAGGGCGCTATCGTTTGCATAAAATTGCTCTGTATGTGCAGTCTTTTGGACACCCTAGTGAAAAAAGCCTGCTCCAGGGGCGTTGGGTGATTGGGGATGCCAGCTGCTATTTCAATGCTCACTCTGAATTGATTCGTTGTGCTGTCAATCCAGACGGACCCTGTGATTCTTGCCGCTTTTACGAACCCTTGAACACTGAAACTCACTAACTAACTATTACCTAGAACTTCTCCTACTTCTAAACGCATACCATTGGCAAAATCCCAAGCAGATTGAGCACGTTTGCCAGCTAATTGCACTTGCTGCAACAACAACATTCCCTTTCCAGTTTGAATAATTGGACCGATTGTCTTGGCAATCTTTACAACTTCTCCAGGACGACCTGAACCAACATCAAGAGTAGACCACTCCTGCGATCGCATTTTTAACTGTGAAGGCAACTCGGATAAGTAAGCGGAATCTAAGGGAACAGTGGCACTGATTTTCAGAGATTTACCCCGAAATGAGGTGACGCAGTTCGGGAAAAATCCCCGGATCTGATTGTGTAACTCCAAGTTAGAGCGTGACCAATCTAGGCCATAATCTGACTTTTGAATCAGTGGTGCATAGGTAGCCAATGAGTCATCTTGAGGAATTGGTTGGATTTCCTGTAACTCTTGCTTGAGGAGGGTTTCAATCAACAAATCAGCTCCCAAATTGCTCAGAGTTTGTGCCAAATCCTGGGCATTATCCAATAGTCTAATTGGTGTATATGCTTTCAAGAGCATTGCTCCAGTATCCATTCCAGCATCCATCAACATCGTTGTGATGCCAGTTTGGGCTTCACCATTATAAAGACACCACTGGATCGGAGCTGCTCCCCTATACTTAGGCAAAATTGAGCCATGTACATTGATACAACCTGCCGTAGGCATATCCAGAATCTCTTGGGAGAGAATCTGCCCATAGGCAACCACCACAAAAGCATCAGCCTTTACCTGCCTTAGCTGAGTTAGGGTTTCCCTATGCTTTTTCAGGCGCTGCGGTTGCCAAACTGGTAGTTTATGTGCTAATGCTATTGATTTCACTGGGGAAGGAATCAGCTGGTTACCACGTCCTCGACGCTTATCTGGCTGAGTCACCACACCCACCACCTCAAATTCAGGATGGTTCAACAAACCTTCCAAACAAGGTAGAGCAAATTGGGGAGTACCAAAGAATACAACTCGCATCTAGAAATTACCAATAACTAATGGGTTGTTCGCGTAGCGTGGCCTTTTGGCCAAGGTTAGCTGGTTTCAGGTTAGCTGGTTTCAGGTTAGCTGGTTTCAGGTTAGCTGGTTTCAGGTTAGCTGGTTTCAGGTTTCAGGTTAGCTGGTTTCAGGTTAGCTGGTTTCAGGTTTCAGGTTAGCTGGTTTCAGGTTTCAGGTTAGCTGGTTTCAGGTTTCAGGTTAGCTGGTTTCAGGTTAGCTGGTTTCAGGTTAGCTGGTTTCAGGTTAAAGGTTACAGCTTGCCAGTTATACATCCAGCTTTGAGTTGTTAAGGCTCTAATCTTCAACCTACCCTACACCGGACGCCCAAGGGAAACAACCAAATAACTTTCAAGCAAATAACCAAATAAGCTTCTGACTAATGACTAATCCACAGCAATTTCCACCCTACGATTGCGTTGCTGATTAACCTCAGTATCATTAGCGACCAGAGGACGAGTTTCTCCGTAGCCAATAATCAGCCAACGGTATGAATCGTCTAAAGCGCTACTAAGATACTGCTGAACTGCTTTAGCACGCTCAAATGAAAGGTTTCGATTCTCTTTGGCTTCGCGGGGGTTGTCGGTGTGGATAGCAATTCGGATTGTACTACTGGGATAGGCTTGCAAATCTGTGACAATTTTGTCTAGGATCAAACCTGCTTCTGGACGTAACGTACTTTTACTTTCCTCAAATAAAATATCACTGGGCAACGTGACTTTCAACTTGTCGGCAGCCAAGGCAGCTAGTCGATTGCCATTGCTATTACCAACTAATGGAGCATTGCTACTTGGAGTCGATGGTTCCTTCAGAAGCAAAGTGATCGCTTGGATGCGCCTTTCAAGAGATTCATTCCCTCCCGAGGTTCCCAACTGAGTTTCCAACATTGTCACGTCCTCACTCAATCTCTTCATTCGCTTGTCTAACTCACTTAGTTGAGCTTTGAGCTGGACTCTTTGAACTGGTGTCAATTGTTTTAGTGGATTGGCTTCCGTTGGTTCCCGAATTGAACTAAAATTGAAAAACGTTGATTCTCCCTTGTTATCCAGATGCTCCAGTAATTTTAAGATCAGGGGTTTTTCTGGATTCGGGTTAGGGTAAGCATTGGCAACAACAATGCCAAATATCACGGCCAAGCCACTCCCTACGCCTAGCAGTAGTAGCCTGAAAATTAAGATTAGTAGGCAGTTCAGTATACTTATTGAGGTTTCAGGTCTGGTATTGGTGTTGGAAGTAGCGGGTTGAGTCACACCGAATTTTGTTAGATCTCCTTCTACATAATGAGGCAGGATGCTCCAATTGTACTCCGTTAGGGGTCAAGCGCAGGTATTTTACATTATAGAAGAATTCAAAAAAACAAGGTTGAATTCCACATGGCTATCATAACACTAAAACCTCCAAACCAACCAGTTAATTCCAATGTCAAGCCTGACAACTTTTGTGTGAGGGCTACCCACTTCAGCCAAGACCTCTTAGGGGAAGGAAAGAGTGTTAATTTTTTATTTTTCCCTGGCTTATTTTATTTGTCTGCTTTCGGTAGCTTGATAGTCGAGGGTTTAGGTAACTGACTGAGCCGAAGTGTAAAAAAACCCGTTCGTAATGCAGGTTCGGACGGGGTAGTTGATCACTTTTTAACCTTTTAAACCTAAAGTTAAGGAACTATATTCTAATTTCTTGGGGTTGCTCCTCTAACTAGAAACGCTAATTAGTAACTGAAAGACTAATCAATGTTGAAAAGGCAATTGAGTTTATCAGGATGGCTTAAAAATCAACCACTAGGACTATTGTTAGCAACTTTGATGTTGATAACATCTAGCCTATTTGCTGAGAAAGCCAAGGCTAATGAATCCTTCCTAGCCAGTCAATCATCGGTGCTATCTTCCCAGCCTTTAAGGGAAGTAACAGAAGCTATCAAACCTGATCTAACCGAACCATACGTTCAGAGTGACCCGCTCAACAGTCCTTATCCTATTCCTTGGAATTGGGTCTTGGAAACCCACGCTGAACTGGTTGCTAATCAGAGTTTTGGGTTTAGGTACTATCGCAGCCAATCACTAGTTTCTCCTGATGGCAAGTATGCTGCCTATAGTCGCATTCAACTACAAGGACAGCCAGAACTGTACCGCAGCCGCATCAGTAGTGTGATGTTTCTAGAAAATTTGCAGACTGGAGATTTGCGCATCATAACTGCATCTTCTCCCTTAGCTAACCATCAGGCGCGACCCAAGGGCAGTTTACCTGCCCATTGGAACGCGCGCCTTAATAATGATGATAAATTAAGCGGCGCAATCGCTATTCTGATTCCCGTGTCTTGGACAGAGTCAAGCGATCGCCTTCTAGGGCGGCAATTTGAAGGTTTTTTTAATACGTCAGATGCTTCTGATTACGCAGTAATTTGGGATCGCAACCAAAATACTGTGACCACCTTGGCTCCTGAGCGCATTCATTATACTAACGCACTGTTGCTAGGCTGGAGTCAAGCTAATCCAGATCAAGTGCTATTTCAGGCTGGTGAGTTGGGCAATGAGTATTGGCCAATGTGGTCTGTTGAACCCAGTGGTTACACTGCTCTTACCTTTGAGGATGAACCTATGGTTTATGGTGAATCAGTAGAACACATTTGGTCTGGTTCCCAGGCACGCTGGTAATCACAAAGGATGAAGGATGAATTATGAAAACTCATCCTTCATCCTTCACAATTCATAGTTTCCCAATTACCTTTGGTGTTGTGCTACCAATTTTTTTAGGTAAGAGTAAGCTTCTTCTGGTGAAAGAGTGAAGATTTGACCTTTGCATAGAATTTCGTACCTTCCTAAGTAATAACCATGTCCCCCAATTAAACCCATCTTTGCGGCTTGATTGCCAAGCTTGGTTAATTCCTGTCGAATTGAATAGTCCAATTCTTCTATTTGTTGATCAATAACTTGATTAATAGTTTGTTCTTTCATGTTTGACCGCTCCTAGTATATTTATAATACTGCTTTATGCACCCACAACCCATCGACCTGGCGATAGCGGTCAACAAATTGGGCACTTGCCTGGATTAACTGCATGAATGTACTCACTTCCTGATGTCGGCCATCCCCGTTTATAGGATGCTTCCTCAGGTTTCCCCCAACCTAGCTGCAATATAATTTCCCAAAAGTTGTAATTCTTATATTCATAGAGATTTGCCCATTCCGTTTTATGGGCGACCTCTTTTACATCATTGGGCATAATTTTTTGATAGTCTTTACCAAAATTAATACTTAGGTATAAGTCCATACCTTGGATGCCTGTATACCAAAACTCTAAGAGGTCAGCTTTGGCAGCTTTGAGGATTTTCAGGTCACTCTCTAGGGCGGCTAACTGCTCGTCAATAGCAGGATAACGTAGAGTCTTTCCTTTCATAGTCAGTTCGCGCCAAATAATGCCTGAAACTTGGTGTTGCCGTTGGTAGCTGTGAACTGCGGCTTTAAAGTCGTTATAAGCACTGAACTTTTGAATTCCCTCCGGTTTCAGAAAGCGATCAATCACAGGGTTGCCAGACACCGAAGCTGCCAGATTAAGACGTTGCCCATTCATGCACGAACGACGCTCTTGAGCCAAAATTTTGATTAGCTCCTGTGTGCTGTAAACCTTGGACATCAGCACGGATGTTAACTGTACTTACAAATAGCTTAACCCGTAAACGTGACCAAAAAATAGGGTAAACGGCAATGGCAGTTCACTGATGACTAAAACAATTGTCTTCATGTTAAGTTGTTGGAGTTTCATCGGATGGATGTCTAACCAGTAGGCAAATTAAATCACTCTGATGTTAACTGAGCATTAATATCATTGACAGTGCGCAGCTTTAACTCCACGGATTCTGAACGGGGCAGTAAGTTAAACACTTCCCGAAACACATCATCTATCTGTTCATAAGCAACTTGTCCAATTTCATTGAGTACTACCTCTGCCTTTTGGTCAATCATTACTGTCTGGGGAATTAAATCTTGGTAGTAGTATCCCGCTTCTGTGGGTGTATAGGTAGCGTCGGGTAACAAAGTGTCGATGTTGACTGGAATAAAACTCGCGGCCCTACCATAAGGCTCCTGTAACTTAGAGATAGTGACAGAATATAGCTTGCAATCCCTACTGTCATCTAAGTAGAACACCAACAAAGCTGGCTTTTTCCTGCGCAAAGAATCTTCTAAGGTAATTCGTGGTGGGACTATAGAGCCATTACCAGCATACAGAGCAAAAATATTACCATCAAAGCTGTCATCATCGAAACTTGCTAATGCTGATGGTGTTCCCAGTAGATACCAGCAGCTCAGTAAGCCGACAAGAATCAATAGGCATTTGGAAACAAATCTGCGCCTTACACAGCAACTATATGTAATAGTCCTGTTTCGGAATCTTGCTAAACCGTCTATCATACCGAATTATTAGCCCTTATCTCAAATCCGAGGTGAATCCAAGTCCAAGGGTTTCAAAAATCGCAACAATCACTATAGCAATTGTAATTCAGTTGTGAACCCTAGTGCAGGAATATTGGCTGCACTACCAGGATAACTAGACTTAGGGCTACGCTAGTAGTAGCAGCGGCAGGGGCTTTGGGCAAGAATTAGCCCAAGTTTTGTACCAAGAAGGGCTTTTTTGTAAGCTTCCCCACAGCTGTAAGCCGGGGGCTTTCCCGGACAAAGCAAGGGTGTTGGTTTCAGTAGCTAAGCGCAGACTTAACGCGCCCAGATTCCCGATTGATTGAACCTAAGGGTTAAGTGCCGAACCTCAAGGCTGGCTTACTCTACGGACATCTCCGCCGCTTCTACAACCGAGTCATTTCTTTAAAGTTACCGTAAGGATAGGGTCGCCTTATTCCATGAGTTTTAACCCTTTTCTACTTAGCCTGCCGACTATAAAGGCGACCCTATCCATCGGTTTCGTCTTTAGACAGCCCCAATACTTCTAGCAAGGGTACCACTCGCCGATACTAACCTACACTGGCGCGCCGTTTACGACCTTCCCGTAGGGTCGGCAAAGCCTAAAGTAGAGTGTAAGAGTGCATTTGAGTCTATTTTTATTCTACATCAAAATTCTGGATATTCCGAAAGATTTATTAGCCAACTTCAAGGGTATTGAACCCATCAGCTGGCTGCGGGGGATTATCCCTCCCTATACCTAAAGGTAAGGGCTTCCCATCCCCCGAGCCCCCTTGTTTCGGTGATCGAGTACTTTGGTCAACTCTTGACTCTGACCCTGAATCGGCTCAAGTCCCAGAACCAGCAGCAACTACAGGTGCGACCCGTGGCGAATTTAATTCTTAATGGGTCAAGGGCACAAAGAGCGGAAAGCGCACCTAAGGTTTGTTAGGGCGCTAGCTTTGTTGGATATCAGCTTTTTGTCCAAAGGTCGTGGCAGGTAGGGTCGATCTTCGTCAACTATTAATACAGATTTCAATAAAGTTAATACAGATAGAACGTTAATACAGAAATACGGATAGAAAGCAAACGCGAGGCTCTTAAGGCCAAAGGCCACGCTACGCGAACAGAGCCGCTACGCGATCGCAAACACTCAGTCTCGATACTTTGATCAGTTGTTACTGCAATAACAACTAATACTCCATATAGGCAAGAGAAATAATGATGACTCGTAATTTACTATTAAGTTTGGGAGTGTCAGCACTAGGACTAGCTTTTACTCCCTTTGGAGCCAGTGCGTTTACGATTGGTGGTAATCTGACTGAAACAGAGTTCCAGAACCTAGATCCCGACATCTTCCTGTCTGCCAAGAGTCGTTTTGGGTCTGGAACAATAGGAGGAAACACTTTTGAGCTAGATATCCACAAGGTTAACGCTAGTGGTGGTTTTACTAACTTAGATCAGAAATAATTTAATTGGGTCAGTGGTGAAGCGGTTGATTTCTTACTGGAGTTCGATGGTATTTCTCAACTCACCTATACCGTTGGTGACGTGGTTCTTTCGTCTACAGTTACAGAGGATAACTTCTCAGATTTGTTTCTACGGACTAGTGCTCGTAAGAATAACAGCAGCATTGTACTGAGCAACTTGATGTTAACCGATAGTGCCATGTCTGCTAGTCTTCCTGACGCATCCAGTGTTTGTAGTAATCCTAATGATTGCGGTTTTTTTGATGCACAGTATTTACACATCAGTAACGTTTCAGGTGCTTTCACCCTCACTGGTCAATCAACTATGACCATGTCAGTTGAGAATCGGCCCACACAATCTCGACTAGCGTATCAGGTTAAATTAGTGGCTGGTGAGCCGGGAGACAAGCCCCCTGTTGATGTACCAGAGCCAGCTACGATGTCGGTGTTTTCCCTAGGTTTTATGGGTTTGGTTCTAACTGGTACTCGTCGCCGCCATCAGCTTGGAGTTCAGCGATAATTTTTTCGATCTTTTTCTTAGCATGATCTTGCCTGTACAACCTAGCAGAGAATGACTTGATAATAGCAATCAAATCCTGCATCAACTCGTCTTTACCCTTATCTACTTGGTTGACAATTTCTAACTGAATACCTAAACGATACAGCATAATCTCCAAGTAATTGATGCCGAATCTAGCCAGGCTGTCTTTATGCTCTACTAGTAAAATGTCGTAGCCATCAGAATGCATAAGAGTGGCTAATTGTTTACGATTATCGTTGAGTCCACTTCCTACTTCTTTGATAATTTTGACAATCGTGTAACCTTTAGCGATCGCATACTGTTGAAGACGTTCAACTTGAAGCTCAACGTCTGACTTATGCTCAGCAGATCAGACTCGCCCATAGATAGCAACTCGTTTGGTGTTTGATGGCTGGGTTTTCTGTTGATGGAAGTACTCAACGATGACTGAGCCACTTTCGGTTTGGAATGCTGGATGAGGCAACTTACCTGCCTTCCACCATCTCCAAGCCGTCTGGTAGCTTACTGCCATGTGTTTGGCATAGTCTTTGAGTCGCATCTGTGCTAATTACCTCCCTTGTGAGAGATTAGCACAGATGTTTGTTTATGACTATATTTTATGAATACAACAAGAGGAATAGATAGAATCATCAACAGTAGCCAAAACAGTCTGCCCAAGAAAGAAAATTGGCCATGAGCTGATGGCGACAGCCCCGCGCTCTACCCGTGCTTAGTGAGCGTCTTGAAGTTACCGTAAGGATAGGGTCGCCTTAATCAATGGAGGCCCGCTTTCCCCTTGAAGAATTAAATTACGGGGTCGCGCCTCAAGTTTTAACCTTTTTCTGCATAGCCTGCCTTGGGAGTTACCGTAAGACAGGCTCGCCTTATTACACAATTTTTAACCTTTTTATTCATAACCTGCCGACCATAAAGGCGAGCCTGTCTAAGGTTTCATCTTTAACCATAAAGGCGACCACTACTATCGGTTTCGTCTCTGGGAAGGATATCTTGGGCATTGGAGCGAAGCGGAATTGTGAATCAGGCGTATTTTGATTTTTTACATACGGCGGTTTGCATAACTATCAAGTACACAGGATTTTCTCCTTCTTTCCTCTTCCGAAGTCCCTGCTCCGAAGTCCCTGCTCCGAAGTCCCTGCTCCCTAAAAACCCATAAATTTGTACCTAATTGAAGTGCAAACCGCTGTATTTCTCTAGGGCGTGTCTGCAAACCCAATAATTTAGGTTAGAGAGATTTGCGATGCTCCTTTGGAGCCGCTAAAAGCGAACGCGAGCATAAGGAAGGGAATTTGGGCAAAGCCCGACCCTAAGCAAACGTTTTGCTCAACTTGACCATAAATCTTTCTTAGATCAACAGTTAAAAGATTTATTTTTATCTATAGCAGTCAGAAAAAACATGATTTCAACTAATGGTACTTTAGCCAAAATCAAGCCCAAATATAGCCCAAGCTGGCTTTATATCTAGGGCGTGTCTGCAAACTGTTGTATGCTAATTGACACTCCCCGCCCGCTTATGGACGGGGATTCTTGTTTCATAGAGCCAACTTGCGTGAACCTTGCCGGAGTCAGGAAGAGTAGAGGTCGATTCTCCGCAAGGGTATCGGCGTTCGCCTTTGGCGTGGCCTACGGCCAAGCCGACGCTACGCGAACGGATCAACGATCCAGGTTCCAGTATGCCCCACCGTACCTTACCTTTTTTTTACATATAGATAGATACTTTTTTTATCTAATTTTTTTTCATAGACGTTGTCTTGATGCAATAGCGAGTGGGGGAAACCACGGCAGTCGCTCATGGTTTGAAGTTACCGTAAGACAGTTGAGCCTTAATCAATAAGTTTTAACCCTTTTTTGCATAACCTACCAACCATAAAGGCGAGCCTGTCTAAGGTTTCGTCTCCGGGGAGACCCCCAAGACCGCGCTGCCTCCCCAAGACCGTAATGGTGCGCTTGACCCGTAATTAAATTCGCCACGGGTCGCACCTCTGCATCGCTTAAGTCGTGCTTACCAAATTACGCAATATGTATCTGATACATATTTTTTACGTTGTCTACTTATCATTAGATAGTATTTATCTAGTTTTTGGTTTCTTGTTGAGATTTTTAATAACACGCAGTGCGAAAACTGTCAAGTTTTCACTTAAAAAGAAAGCCGTCTCTAGAAGTTACCGTAAGAGTTAAGAAGCCTTAATTAATAAGTTTTAACCCTTTTGCTCATAGCCTGCTCCCAATAAATGCTTCTTAACTCTGAGGCGCGCGTCTCCTATAAGGACGGGGCGCGATTACCCAAAATTTTTGGTAAAAAGACGCACGGAAGTAGCACAAAAACGAATGGAGATTGCTAACAGAGGCGAGTTAACCGACGAACAGTGGGAAAAGCAAAGCGCCCTTATTACCACCTCAAAAAGCTTGGGAACGAAGTTACCGTAAGATAGGGTCGCCTTAATCAATAAGTTTTAACCCTTTTACCCATAGCCTGTCGCCCATAAAGGCGACCCTATCTAAGGTTTCGTCTCCGGACTGGAAAACCAGCACATGACAATCGTTCCATCATTAATGGGATTCTCACCGATCTTGAGAACAGGCGCACCCTGGAGAGATTTACCTCCGGATTACGGAATTCACAGTACAGTCTCCAGTCGGTTCTACCGATGGCGAAAACCTGGTATTTGGGATCAAATTTGGGCAGGTCTTCAACAAAAAGCTGTAGCCGTTGGGCTGATTGATTGGGAAGTCCATTTTGCCGACAGTACCGTAGTCAGAGCACATCAACATGCGGCGGTCGCAAAAGAGGGCAACAAAACCAAGCTAAGCGGCGTAGCACTTGGAGGTTTCTCTACAAAAGTCCACAAAGCGAGCTGAAGGGTTTGGAAAACCAATGGTTTTTGTCCTAACATCAGCTTGTAGTCATGACACCATTGCTTTTGATGACTTACTGACTGGAGGAAAAGTCAAAGGAATTGGACTTCGAAGACCAAAAAGTCGATTTCGCTACTTTTTAGGTGATAAAGCTTACAGTAGTCAAGCAATTAGAGAAAAACTGCGTTTTCAGGGAGCAACCCCTATTATTCCCCCCGAAAAGCAATGAGAAAAAACGAGAACGCTTCAATCGGGGTCTGCAAACGAGAACGAAATCGAGTCGAACGACTTATTAATCGCCTCAAGCAAAATCGACGAATCGCAACTCGTTATGAGAAATATGCCATCAATTATCAAGCGATGTTGACTATTGCCTCTATATTACTCTGGCACGAGAAGTGCATGGGGTCAGATCAGTCAAACGAGCAGGGATTTTCAACCAGCCGTACCAGCAATCCCGGTGCTTGTTTACTACCTCCCGTTGATTAGCTGACGCCTAAGGGCTGATAGCACCTCAAGCAGCGTGCGCTACGCGCATATGCTTACGTTGATTTTATCCTAATCAGCATCCCCTGGTGAATAAATCACACCAGGTGTGTGGTCAGGATTAATTTCAACCACCAAGTCTACTAGATTTGGGTTTCGAGTCAGGGGTGTAATAAATAATTCTGGATGGAGAGCTTTCCAAAAATAGTTGACAAAATCTCTAATTTGTGAATCTTCCATCCCTGACTTACCCTGAGCAATCATCTGTTTCTCTGCCTGTAGTCGCCATTGCTGACTGAGGCGGTAGTCAGTAGGGTAGAGTACCATCAATCGGTCTAATCGTTCCCACAGGGGTACATAAAGCCTCAGTTGCTGATTCATATCCCGAGCAAACTCTCGGTCTTCCAAGGTATGAATCGGTTCTGGAACAGAGCCATCAAACGCTTCTGGCTCAATGGGTCGAACCCCAACAAACCACCCTTCAAACAATACAATATCAATACTTTCGACCACCTCTGGAGTGATTCGGTCTCCAGCCCCCCCAAAAGCTGATTTATCAAACCGAGGCACGAGGATTTCTGCGGTAGGGGAAGGGGATCGTAATTGGTCTAATAGCTGTAAACCCAGCTCAACATCATGAGTTCCAGGGGGACCACGCCAGATCAGCCTGCGGTCTTGTTCTTGAAGCTGTTGTCGCTCCTTGTAGGTTTTGTAGAGGTCATCGATAGACAGGCTGAGAGTGCGTTCGCTGAAAGCGGGACGAAGTCCATCGCCTAATTTGTGGAGAATCACACTTAAGACTGCCGCTAGAGTGGTTTTCCCGGTGCCCTGCCCTCCTAATATGCCCTGAATCAAAGGACGTCCCAGCTGTTTACGACAGGATACCAACTCCATGGCTAAAGGAAGCCAGAGGTTCCAGAGGCATAAGAGAGTCTTTTGCTGTGTTTCAGGAGTAGTTTCAAA
Source organism: Moorena sp. SIO4E2 (assembly GCF_010671945.1). Classification (NCBI taxonomy): domain Bacteria; kingdom Bacillati; phylum Cyanobacteriota; class Cyanophyceae; order Coleofasciculales; family Coleofasciculaceae; genus Moorena; species Moorena sp. SIO4E2. The sequence goes on along the minus strand of NZ_JAAHIE010000058.1, from coordinate 11,439 downwards.
ATACGGTAGACGGAGAATATCTGGGTAGACTATCTCAAACAAATGCGATCGCGCTTGGATTACCTGTTCACCATTATCCTCTGTGATGCCAAACGCCTTTGCCTTTAGGTGATCAGCCAGTTCCTCAGCCAAGAGTTGCTGAGATTCAAGGGGATTGGGTGTTTGTCCTGATACCCACTGCTCGAGAATTTGACCAACGCTCTTGGTGTCACTTGTCATTTATCGTTTCTCGGTCAGTAGTTGCATCAGACGTCTCCCTTGTTAGGATTCAGCAGTAATTACTCAGCAGTGATTACTAACTCATTAGTAACTGATTACTATTTTAAGAGCCAAGCTTGAAGGCTTCTAAATACATACTGTATACCAGACCAATTTTAAAAGCATTGACTACATCTGCCAACCATGAAACCCGGTCAACGGTTTGATTTAATTGGCCTTTTGGAAATTTACCGCTATAAATCAACCGGTTAACTGCTTCTGTAAAAACAATCAACATCCCAGATAGTATCCATTCCTGGCCAGTTCCTGCTGTAGTACACAGGGCTTGTCCTACCAAGAAGCCAAACAGAAAGCTAATCAGGACCATCGACAGGCGTCGCCAGGGATTAGCAAACCATAGCCCCAGCCGCGTCCATAAAAAATCAACTAAATTATTAAGACGGGTATTCTGCATCTACTACACTCGTTGAAATAAGAATAACACACGTGTAGACCATGCTATCCGTTTTTGGAATAATGATAGCCTGCTAGACCTCAATCACACCCTAGCCCATTGATGAAGTTTACATTAGCTAATAGGTTTAAAAATTGGTGGCAATCTTGGCAACAGCATCCCACCACCATCTGGACACTTTCTATTCTGTGGTTACTCCTGATCAGCTGGCTAGCTTTTTTGTGGAATTTGGGCAACATCGGTTTAGTAGATGAAACTGAACCCTTGTTTGCTGAGGCCGCTCGCCAGATGACGGTGACAGGTGACTGGATTACCCCTTATTTCAATGGTGAGACTCGCTTTGATAAACCCCCCCTAATCTACTGGTTGATGGCAATTGGTTACCGGTTGATTGGGGTGAATGAATGGGCAGTAAGACTGCCGTCAGCCTTGAGTGCGATCGCATTAACTGGATTAGGCTTTTACACCCTACGATATTATGGAATTTCCCGTCCTGCTGCCTTTACCCCTGATGTAGATTCTAGTCAGCACAGGGATAGCAAAATCAACCCTTCCTATCCCCAGCGGCAGTTGTGGATCTGTGCCTGGATTGGTTCAACCCTGATGGCAGTGAATCTTCAAACCATTATCTGGGCAAGAACCGGTGTCTCAGATATGCTACTCAGCGGCTGTGTAGGGGGTGCATTACTAAGTTTTTTTCTAGGGTATGCCCATCGAAACCAGAGGAGCACAGGAGCACAGGAGCTCGGAAGCAGCGAAAAAACTGTTGCTAAAAGCCCCTCACCCCCTCACAAATACCCTTGCCGTTGGTACCTAGCCTGTTATGTGCTAATTGCTCTAGCTATCCTTACCAAAGGACCAGTCGGTATCGTTCTACCCACACTAATTATTGGTGGTTTTCTGCTTTACCTGGGCAATGGCAGGGAAGTATTGCAGGAAATGTGCTTATTTAGAGGCATTGTGATTATTTTGGCTCTGACACTACCTTGGTATCTATTAGTAACCCTAGCCAATGGGCAAGCCTATATCGACTCGTTTTTTGGATATCACAATATTCAACGCTTTACTCGCACCGTTAACCGCCACGCTGGGCCTTGGTATTTTTATTTTCCAGTAGTACTAGTAGCTTTTGCCCCTTGGTCGAGCTACTTGCCGTTTGCGATCGCACGACTAAAATTTTGGCGGCGGGTGCGGTGGAGTAACTCACCCCGTTCTACTCATTTGGGTTTATTTGCTCTGTTCTGGTTTGTAGGGATTTTCGGCTTTTTTACCATTGCTGCCACTAAACTACCCAGCTATGTGCTACCCCTAATTCCAGCTGCCGCCATTCTTTTGGCTTTATTGTGGAGTGACCAACTCACCCATACTAGTACCCTTTCCTGGTCTGCCCGTGTGCCCCTTTCCCGATCCATGCTACTCAGTAGCCTATTTAACCTCTTGTTGTTAATTGCCCTTGCCACTGCCATTTTTTTTGCTCCCGAATATATCGGTAGTGGACCAGCAGCACCAGACTTACCGGAGCAGTTGCAAGAATCCGGCTTAATGGTGAGGGGAGGTATTATTTGGAGTATAACTGCTATTGTAGCAGCACTGTTGCTCTGGCGACGTTGGTTGTTTGGGCTATGGATAGTCAACCTAGTGGGATTTTTAGCCTTTCTTATTTTCGTGTTGACCCCTACTTTCTTGTTAGTGGATCAAGTGCGTCAATTACCCCTACGGCAATTATCTGCCATTGCTGTTCAAGAAAAGCAATCGTCAGAAGAATTGATTATGATTGGTTTCAAAAAACCCAGTGTGGTTTTTTACACCCAGCAACCCGTCACCTACATGAGCAAAGGTAAAAAAGCACGAAATTACATGAAAGAAATAGCAGTGACTCAGCCTTCACCTCCCTCCGTTTTGATGTTAGCTAGGAATAAAAGGCTAAAGAAAGCCAAGCTAAAACCTGAGCAATATACTACCTTAGCTAGTCTTGGTCCCTATAAACTCATTCGCGTTTCCAAACAAGTTTTTGTTGATAAATCTAAAATTAAAAACTAAAATTTTAGTTGTCACACTTCACACTTCACACTTCATACTTCATACTTCACAATTTTATTCAAATAACAAATTACTAATTATTAGCTGTTGACTAGTCAACCAAAATTGACATCATTATTTTACTTCTGTTGCTTAAGTTGTAATAGTTGATTTAGTCTGGGGCCGTGCTTGTCAGCCAGATTCCTCGGTCGATAATCAGGCCGCTTCATCCAGCGTTCTATTACACTCTGGTGAAGGTCATCAAAGTTATCCGAAATCTCCCGTAGCTTGCGCCCTGTGAACTTGAATAGACCCAGAGCATTGTTGAAATCAATATCATAATCAAGGTTGATACCAGTAGGAATTGCCCTTGGGTCAAACTCAAGACCAAGACCGATCTTGCCGATTGAGTCCATCATCCACTGCAGTGCGCCGTCGGACAAGCCGCTCTGCTCCTGGGAGCCACCACCGACGGAGCCGTGAACCCCTGGAAACCATACTTCACGAACAACCTGGGTCTGGGAAAGGTGGCTTTTGTCCATTGGCGTCACGTCAAAGACTTTGCGCTGCTCATCAATGGATACAGCGTGCAACCCATGCTCAATAATCGGACTCAAAGAGGTATCGTGGAATCTGTACCTCTTGTTAAACCTTTTGTCAAACCACAAAAAGGGGGATAAATTAGGGATACCAAGGGAACCAACCGTGTCCCAGCAGCCAAGCAAGGTAATGGGGACACTTTCTCCGTATTTTTTGCGGAATTCTACCATTTGTTGGTGATTGGGCTTGATATCCCGAGAGCGGTACATTTCGTAGGCTTCCGGAGCTTTACGGATCTCGGAGCGGGATAGCAAGCCTGATTTATAAATCATTCCAGCTAGACTGCGCACTGTATAAGCCCCACGGCTGAAACCGAATAGGTAGATTTCGTCACCAGGGATGTAGTTCAGGCAAAGAAAGCGATAAGCATCCTGGATATTGGTATCAATCCCTCTGCCAAAAGCGCCACCGAAAAGCTTGCTCTTCAGAGAGTCTTCTGTGCCAATTCCCTCATCGTAGAATACGATTTGTAGAACTCCGTGACTACCCAATGCTTTAACTGCCTGAGAAATCTTAACCACATTGCTTGGGTAAGTACTTGATAACTCTTGCCATGTTCCATCACAACATACCACAAGACGTTTCATGGTCTACCTCCTTTAAAAAACTTACTTACTCTTACTTACTATTTAAATTAACGTAAATACTTTCTAGCAACTCAGATTAAGCGACCGCTCCATTCATTAACCATAAGCAATACTATTGTTGGCACTTATTTTTGGTAATCTTACTATTTAATCATCCTTTTGTTAACCGTAAACAGTTTGTTGGTTTGCCGTTTTCATATTTATTTTTATGCTTGTTATTACGTTTTAACCTTGTCCTGTTTTTCGTTTAATTATTTTTAGTAAAACTAATTAAACATTACGATATTAATTAGCCACAAATATTAACTATGATTAAATATAAATGCTAAGGTAAACGTGAGATAAATCCAAATAACTTTGGCTGGATAGGAGGTGTCTTCTCCATATTAGCTTGAATTTCGAAAGAAGGCTCACGCCATAATCGTTGATTTGCCGTGGGCTCAATTGCAACCAACCAATATAGCAATTATCATAGCTATGAGGTACAAAATTTCGGGATTTTAGGGAACAGCGGATCACCGGAACAGCGGATCACCTGAAGAGAGAAGAGGGAAGAGGGAATAGGGAATAGGGAATAGGGAATAGGAATGCGCTGCATCAAAACAGGGAATCAACGTCAAAAAAGACTGTACCTCATAACTGCGATCAACGCTATAAATTGGGCGAAGGGCATCCTTATGGTATAATAAACTGATCAGATAGTTAGGAATTGCTGTTGTTTGTACTTGAATCCAAAAGAGGAAGGTTCAACAAAACAGTTTGGCATCATTGGCTTTATGATCCCCACGGCTGGCTTTGTTCGCAACAAGTGTCTCCAAGACTGGATGGACAATCACGGTGTCGGACAATATGACCGACTTGCATCCCACCCCTTTAAAGGGTTGGGTTCATGAGCTGCTTAATCTGTTTCAATAACTGGGTCATTGACTGAGAATGCCAGTGTACAATCTGAGTAGCAATTTTCTCAAGCAGCAACTCCAACTGAGAATTCGAGTTACTACTGTTACTACTCTGGATTACTGGATCGTGCTGCTTAGCCTCTAATCGATGATCCAAAACCAGAATGGGTGGTCGCTCTGGCAATTGAGCAAGAGTTATCAATCCTTTCGAATGTTCTGAAGGATTAGTGAGATCTGTTAATCGAATCAGCAGCAAGTCCACACTTTTTCCCTGAATTTGACGGTATACTTCTGCCCAAGAACAGGCCACTAAGCTGCAATAACCAGCAGTTTGTAAGTATTGAATCAGTGCCTGTAGCCAAGATGTTGATGATTTTCCGGCCATTGACAACCCGTAGGATAAGTGAGAGGATTCAAGGTTCAACCTGTTAACCTGTAACGGATTACCCCTAAACTTTGTCCTCTGCTCCCCCGTGTCCATCACTAAAATGGTAGGCTTGCAACTGATTCCAGCTGCCACTTGAATGACTTGCAGTATGGCAGCCATCTTTTGTTGATTATTTGGTGCTAAACAGGGATAGACCGAAAGACCAGTTACTTGATTAGCAGCTTCTGTAGTTTGGTGATCCAGGGTTACTAGTGGTAAAGTACTCAAGCAAGGATATGATGAAAACTGATTCAAGTAGATTAAAGGGTTTATCAGTCGAGCACCATTTAATACAATCACATCTGGATTCCAAACCCGGCTCAATAACTCAGCTTGATCGAAATCATCGGCTTCGAGTACCCGATAATTGAGGTCTAAGTTTTCTAGACTCAATAGTGAAGTTAACTCATAAGTCAGTGCAGACGAGTCAGGGTTCTGGTAGGACTCTACAGAATAGCCTTTTCGCCCATCACCAGGATTGAGATAGAGAATCGTTAGCACACTACTGGTATTACTCTCATCTTTAGCCAGCCGAGACAGGTTTTCTCGTAATGCTTCCTCTTGTACTGGCAGACTTAAGAAACCATCAGCTTTGTTGTGGGTGGCCTGCTGTTTTTCGGCCTGGGTGGCTGTTACCAAAACCGGGATGTGATTAGTTTGGGCATCGGACTTTAGCAGTGTTAGGACATCCCAACCAGAAAGTTTTGGTAGTAGGGGATTGAGTAAAATAGCATAGGGTTGTAGACGACGGGCTTTTTCGATTGCTTCCGTACCAGAGCGGGCAACCACCACCCAATAGCCTAAACTCTTGAGCTGTTCCGTCAATCCTTCCAGGTAACGAGGTACAGCTTCCACAATTAACACTAAACGGTTGGGCGTCGAAGATGGGGGGTGAGACCTTGCCGTAGGGGCAATCTCTGATAGTTGCTCATCCCAATTGTCCAATTGATCAGATGAAGCGTGGGGAGGACAGGGGGGGAAGAGTAAGGTAAACTGACTACCGAGCCCTGCCTTGGAAATAAACGAGACATCTCCACCATGCAAGTGAGCTAGATGTTGTGTTAAGACTAATCCCAGACCCGTCCCCTCAAAGCTACGAGTCAGAGGCTTTTCCAGCTGTTGGAATTTCTGAAAGATCAAGTGCTGTTTATCAGCAGGAATACCAATGCCAGTGTCCCAGACCGTGAAAGCAATCCAACCTTGCCACCAATTGACCTTCAGACCAATTTCACCACTGCCATCGGTAAACTTAAGGGCATTAGAAAACAGATGGGCCAACATTTGCCGTAAACGCAACTCGTCAGCAATCAGCATCTCTAAACTTGCTTCAATCTCTAGGGTGAATTTTGTGGGATAATCTCGATTGTTGTCCTCCGAGTGTTTTGAGTCTATTTCAGAGCGAGCCTGGTCATAAGCGCGATCGCATACAGTCCGAATTGGCACCGGTTCGAGGGTAAGTTTCAGTTGACCAGTCTCCATACGGGTCAAATCGAGAATATCGTTGACCACGGTCATTAGCTTACGCCCACTCTGATAAATTAACTGCGCATAACGGGATTGACGTTGATTGAGTTCCCCTAGGGCTTGGTCTTTCAACAAAGTTGACAAACCCAAAATCGCAGTTATAGGTGTTTTCAGTTCATGGCTAATACAAGCTAAAAACTCATCTTTGAGTCGGTTTAGTTGCACTAAATCAGCATTTTTTGCTGCCAGTTCTTGGGCAAAGAGTCGTTGCTCTGTGGTATCTTGAGCCAACACTAGGTACAATTGAGAGTTAGGTGACTCAGACCGAGATATTGGAGATGGGGAATAGTTAAAAGCTACCTTAGGCTCGCAACTGTCAGTTTCTAGTCCTCCTTCCCAAAGAGCAGCGATAGCAGGTGACAGAGGAATTTTGACAAACGAGAATACCCGCTCCTGGCTGTTTGAAAGAGTTGGATCAGTTGGCGCAGCGGTTTCCTGGCAGGGGGTATGGTTTGCCCCGGTTTTCTTGACTGGTGGTGAAAAGAGCAGCACGCGCTCGTGAATAGTGGTTGCTGCTTGATAGGGAGTATCAAGAGCACAGTATTGCCCAACAGCAGCTTGTTCAGATGTTTTGTCTCCCTGGTCACAAACATTGCCCACAGATAATGGCCATTGTCCTGGAGATCGAGGAGCAGATTGGTTATGGAAGGTTGGGGAATTCTGGGTATCAGGCTGACGCCACTGGAAGTCTAACGATGTCCTAGGCTCTTCCATCGATTGCTTCAAACCTTCCTTACTGACTTCCCTCGGTACATGATTAGATAAGAGACGATTGTAAGAAGAACGGTAGGGTATCTTTTCCCTAGCTCCAGGGTTTTTCATAGCAGAGGTAGTATTCTTAGTGCCTGTGGTGCTACTATTTCCCGGAGTCCCCTCGGATGATGTCTCAATCTGCTCACGCCAGGTCAGATTCTCAACTAAAACTTTTCCCGTCGAGGTTTGTATGCTTAGGGGTAATGGCAGTTGTTCTAACAGTTGCACTAAGGGTTTCATGCCCTTGAACTGGGCACTGTAAGTTAGGGCTTCTTCCTGAGTTTTCAGTCCTGAGTTGATTCGAGATGATAATCCTAGGGAATTGGCCCAAGAACTCTTGGCTGTTAATCCATAGTGTGGGTGGTGAGTCCTGAGGGGATTAGGGTTCAGTCCCTTGGGTTGAGTACGCTTTACTATCGATTCAGAACGTTGTTGGGTGAATGTGGATGCTAAGAATTTTAACAGCAGGCAACTGTTAAGGAGTCCGATAAATTTCTGGTCCCCATCTACTAATGCCCAGTGTTCCTGATCTGGGATGGGGAATTGGTTAAATTCTCTATCCCAGTTTCTGCCCAACTCCCCTAACCCCCCCTCCCTACTTCCATGGTCTTGTAGGTAGTACCAGAATTGGTTTAGACTCAGCTTACCTGGTAGGATGGTTATGGGTTCAATGATGTTTGGCTGTATCCAAGATAGTGGTTTGTGAAGAAAACCAGTTGTCATTGTTGCTCCTGAGCTACCTACCTTAGCGTATGAGAGCAGGTGAGGCATGATCTGCCTTAGGTTAACCACTCCCACAGGATATTGCTGTTCGCTGACTACCACAATCGAGTCATGCCTTGAAGCATGAAAAATATCAAGAATAGTAGCCAAATCAGAAGTCCTTTGACAAATAGGAACTAGCTCGGCAAATTTTTGGATACTGGGAGTAGGCATCGACATAACCAATCTAGCTTCAACAGCGGTTGAGCCCTACAGTAGCAACACATCCTCCTAAAGTAGCAACAAAGGAATTCACTCAAACCCAACAGGGCATGGGCGATCCCCTAATGCTTGAAGAGCAAGTACTTTTCAATATACTGCTCAACACTGGGCATATAGTGAGGCGCGAAATCAAAATTAATTTCAATTATCAGACTGTTTCAATTCAATTTAATTTATATTAAGCTCATTGTTAAAAAAAATGTTAAAATTTTACTGGTTTAAGGACTCTTATATAGTAAGAGTAACCAGTTTGTTATTCCAGACCTGTTGTGTTGCTTTCCCAACTAACCATATGTACGCTGATCAGTTCTGATTCCCTAGCTCAATCCCTTTCTCAGGTTTTGGGTAGCGAGCAGTATATTATACACTCTACTAGCTCCGAATCTGAATTTTTCGAGGTGGTTGAGCAACATAAACAGGATCTTGATTGTTTGGTATTGCAGGATACCGACACACTTCCCAAGGTGATCCACTACTTGTACCTGCAAGGAACCACCTTACCTGCAGTATTTTTGCGGTCGGACTCCCCAGAAATCCCCCCTAGGGTTGACAGCAATCAACAGCTGGCTTCTAACCAGACGACGGATAAATTCACCGCTAGGTCTAGCGCTCATCTGTTCCATCCGGCAGAAGTCGAACTTAGTATTCACCAATTACCTGAGATTGGCGATTTCATCCAACAGGCGATGACAGAGTTTTTGTCCCTAGCTCCCGCCTGTAACTTACCCAGGTCATCTGGCCCAGTTTATCCTAACCTCGCAGTAGCTAATTACAGTTTCTTGAGTAAGCAGCAGCATCGGTTAGCTGAAAAGCTCAGGGAAAGACTTGGATACCTTGGTGTGTACTACAAGAGAAATCCTCGGCTTTTTTTTCGTAATCTATCTCTCAACGACAGGGATGAGCTGTTAGAACACTTAAGATCACAGTATCGTCAAATTGTTCTACAGTACTTTGCACCGGGAGATACCCTAAACCAAGACATCGATCATTTTGTAGAACAAGTGTTTTTTGCGGATATTTCTATATCTAAGATTGTGGAAATTCATATGGAACTGATGGATGAATTTTCCAAACAGTTGCAGCTGGAAGGGCGTAGAGAGGATATACTGCTGGATTATCGCCTGACGTTAATCGACGTGATTGCTCACTTAGGTGAAATGTATCGCCGCTCCATCCCCAGAGAACTGTAAGATCAGCATAATCGGATCAACATTGAGTAGTAAGCTTGATGGGAGGCTCTCCTAAAAAACCGTTTCCTTGAGTTCCTTGATCCCTTGTATTGACCTTTAACCCATCTTCTCCTAAACTTAAGAGCCTATGAGTTCCTATAAAAAAACTTATGTTCTCAAGCTTTATGTAGCTGGGAACACCCCCAACTCCGTCAGGGCTTTGAGAACACTGAAAACTATTCTCGAACAGGAATTCCAAGGGGTTTACGCTCTCAAAGTAATTGATGTTCTCAAGAGCCCCCAACTAGCTGAGGAAGATAAAATTTTGGCAACACCAACCTTGGCAAAAGTTTTACCGCCTCCTGTGCGAAAAATCATTGGGGATCTCTCGGATCGAGAAAAAGTCTTGATCGGCTTAGATTTGCTCTATGAAGAACTCCGTGAAGGAGATTTGGATTTCTAAATATCTTATACCATTTTAGATTAATAGTCAAGATTTAGCAAGTCAGCAACACCATTAAACTTTTTTTTGATTAAGAACATTTACTTAAGACCAATATGAATCAATTTAATCAAAATGAACTATATCAAAACTCAGTAACAACGGTCGGTGTCCAGAAAATACGGACAATGATCGAAGGCTTCGATGAAATCTCTCATGGGGGTTTACCATCTGGTAGAACCACCCTGGTCAGTGGAACGTCTGGCACTGGAAAAACTCTATTAGCCGTTCAATTTCTCTACAACGGCATTAGCAATTTTGATGAAGCTGGTGTGTTTGTTACATTTGAAGAATCACCCACAGATATCAGCAAAAATGCATCAAGCTTTGGTTGGGAGCTAAATAAACTAGTTAATGAAGGCAAGCTATTTATTCTGGATGCTTCCCCGGATCCAGAAGGACAGGACATTGTCGGCAACTTCGACCTGTCTGCCCTGATCGAGCGTATTCAGTACGCCATTCACAAATACAAAGCCAAGCGAGTTTCCATTGACTCAATCACTGCCATATTTCAGCAGTACGATGCTGCTTCTGTGGTACGTCGAGAAATTTTTCGCCTAGTGGCACGCCTGAAAAGCATTGGCGTAACCACCATTATGACTACAGAGCGAGTTGAAGAGTATGGACCAGTAGCTAGATTCGGGGTGGAAGAGTTTGTCTCGGATAATGTGGTCATTGTCCGTAATGTTCTGGAAGGGGAACGCCGACGCCGCACTATAGAAATTCTCAAGCTGCGGGGTACCACCCATATGAAAGGAGAATACCCCTTTACGATTACGGATCAAGGGATCAATATCTTCCCCTTAGGAGCAATGCGACTGACTCAACGGTCTTCCATGGCCAGAGTGTCTTCCGGAATCAACACTCTTGATGTTATGTGTGGTGGTGGTTTCTTTAAGGATTCCATTATCCTGGCAACGGGTGCCACAGGTACTGGCAAAACCTTGTTAGTGAGCAAGTTTATCCAAAATGCTTGCATACAAGGTGATCGCGCGATTTTGTTTGCTTACGAAGAATCTCGGGCTCAGCTATCTCGTAATGCATCGTCTTGGGGCATTAATTTTGAGGAAATGGAACAAAAGGGTTTATTAAAAATTCTTTGTTCTTATCCAGAATCAGCGGGGTTAGAAGACCACTTACAACGGATAAAAACAGAAATTGCTGAATTTAAACCCTCTCGCATTGCCATCGACTCTCTTTCTGCTTTAGCACGGGGAGTGAGCAACAATGCCTTTCGGCAGTTTGTGATTGGTGTGACGGGCTATGCGAAGCAAGAAGAAATAACTGGATTTTTTACCAATA